>DATCFN010000106.1:0-14552 GCA_036509475.1 Rhizomicrobium sp.
GGCGTCGAAGCCCGCGACCTTGTCGCTCCAGCGATCGCGTGCCGTGAGGATCAGGACAGGCATGGTGCGGCCCGACTTGCGCCATTTCTCCAGCACGCGCACGCCGTCCAGTTTCGGCAAGCCCAGATCCAGAATGACCGCGTCGTACGGCTCGGTGTCACCGAGAAAGTGACCCTCTTCGCCATCACTTGCCGCATCCACCACATAGCCCGCATCGCTCAGCGAACGCTTGAGCAGGCGCTGCAGATCGGAATCGTCTTCTACGAGAAGTATGCGCATGTTTTATCCACCGTGATGCCCGTGCCCACCATCGTGTCCACCATCGTGACCGCCACGTCCGTTCCAACCATTGTGACCGCCCGGACCACCGCGACCATTCCAGCCGCGCTGCCCTCCGCGAGGATCGCCGTAATAGTCGCCCGGCGGAAAACCGCCGCCGCCAAAACGCCCGCGCCCCGCATAAGGCGGCGGCGCATCCGGCGGCGGTCCTGAAAAATTGCCGCCACGCTGCCAGCCGCCATTTGTCACGCCCATCACGCGGCCCGTGCGCGCGTCCGTGTCGAGCCAGATGATGCGGCCATCGGGCGTCATCCATTTCAAGCGATAATGCGGATTGCCGGACTCATCGAGAAACGGACCGTGGGCGTCGTAAAACGTGCCGGGATAGCGGCTGTAAACCTGCGGCAGAATTCTATCGAGACGCTGTATGTCATTGCCGGGTGCGCGACGGCCCTGCGCGGCGGCAGGCGTTACGCCCGCCATCAACAACGCGGCACACATCGTCAGGAAAACACGGCGAAACATGGGTTTTTCTAGTCCTTGGGCGATGAACGACGGATGAATGGACCATCCAGAGTGGGTTCAGGGCGTGGGGCGCAGTCTGCCCGCATCGAATTGCTCTGTTTAACCGCAAGAGCAGATGATCTTGAGGCAGCGTTCTACAGCAAGCCCCTCCCTGTAGAACGCCTCGCTTTCAAGGCAGGGAACCCGCGTCGGAGAAATCCGGCGCGGGTTTCTCATATATAGTGTGCGCAGCCCGGCTCCATACTTCTATTTGTTTTGAAAAACGGCGTGGGTACCCCTCCCCCTTCACGCCGTTTCGCGCACCGTAAGGAAATCCGCCAAAGGCGCGCGTTCGGTTCGGAGCGCGTTCACGGCTGCGGTTTCATCGCCGACGCCGATAGCCATGCCGCAGAAGATCATCTCGTTGTCCGGCACCGACAGATATTCACGGATTTCCGGATGAAACAGCGCCCAGGCTTCCTGCGGACAGGTATGAAGCCCGTGCTCGCGGGCCAGCAGCATGATGTTTTCCAGGAACATGCCCAGATCGGCCCATTGTCCCTGCTGCATTTGCCGGTCGATGGTGAAAATGAGTCCCGCCGGCGCGCCGAAGAAATCCCAGTTGCCGGCGAAGAAAGCGATCCGCGCCATTTTATCTTCGCGCGGAATTCCAAGCGTTTCATACATCATCTCGCCGACGCGATGGCGGCGCGCTTTATAGGGCTCCGTCAGATTTGGCGGATAGATATGATATTCCGGCGGCGTGCCCATCGGCGCCACTTTGCGCTTGTTGGCGACGCGCCGCACCAGCTCGTTCCGCGCCTCGCCCAGCACCGCGTAAACTTTCCACGGCTGCAGATTACCGCCGGACGGCGCGCGCATGGCGAGCGTCAGGATGTCTTCTATGGTCTTGCGGGACACCGGATCGGGCCGGAAGGCGCGAACGGTTTTGCGCGTCGCGATGGCTTCACTGACTTTCATGGAGGCTCCCGAAATACCGCTTGCCAGACAATGCCGAAACCGGGCCGCGGATGAAAGCTGCTTTAGCGCAGCCCACAGCCATCGAACTGATGGCCGCGAATGGAATCCGGCTCGTCTGCGGAGAGCACTGCGGCCACCGCGCCGTCCGGCCACAAGACGCGCCGGTTCGACGGCTCGTACACCGCGCCTTCCGACACGGCGAGCAAACCGGATTCGCCTTCGATCATCACGCTGCGCGCCTCATGGTGCGTGGCAGCGATGAGGGCGACGCGCCGCATTTGGCCGTCGCGGATTGCTTGCGCGATCCATTCTGCGCCGGCGCGGGTCTTGCCGCTGCCGCGTCCGCCCATGAACAGCCAGATGCGCCAGTCGCCCGGCGGCGCGAGTTGTTCCTCGCGCGCCCAGAAATGCCAGTCTTCCCCAAGAAAGCGAACTTCATTGTCTGTCAGATCCGCCATCACGGCCGTCAGTGAATTCGATGCCGATGATGCGAGAAATCTTGCGCTCAATCTCTGCGCGGATGTTTCCATCTTTCTTCAGTGCCTTGCTGTTGCGCATCGCGGCGCGTTCGCGCTCGGCGCGGGATATCCGCTCCAGCGTGCGTTCCAGCGACGCGAGCGTGCGCGCATTCGCGGCGCGGCCGGTCGCATCGGTGGAGCCGGTGCGGGATTCCTCGACCTGCTTCATCTGCCGGTCGAGTTCGTTGAAAAGTCTTTTCACCATCTGATCGAGCCAGTCTGAATCGACGTCCTCTGGTTGGAGTGGAACCACGGCGTTCTGCACCGCGATCGTGGGATCGGGAGTGTTGGGCATTGCTTCGTCTTTCGTGCTTTTCCAAAAAGCTTGAATCGCGCCACGATTTTCCTCCCCCGTTTTACGGGGGAGGTGCTGAGCGAGCATTTTGCGAGTGAAGCGGAGGGGGGGTGTGGAGCGGCGAAAATTCTTCCCTGCTCCACACACCTCTTCCGTCAGTCGCTTCGCGCCCGCCACCTCCCCCGCAAAGCGGGGGAGGAAGTCAGCCCAAAAACAAAAAAGGCCCGGCGGATTTCCGCGGGCCTTGGGTGGGGTCTTTGCTTCGGGCGCAATTCAAGAACTGAGACAAATGTATGGGGGCACCGTCACGCCGTCAACTCAAATAGGAAGAAAGTTTGAAAAAGAAGGATATATTTCATAAATAGCTGATATTTCACGCGAATTTCAAAAGCGAAGACCCGCAAAGCGCGGAATTTATTCTATATCTGGATCGTCAAATACAAAATCTGGGATGCGAATATTTTTCCCAATCTGTATTTCGGACCTGCTTGTCTCGCCGCGGCGGCAAAAACCTCTATCCTCGCAGCATGTTCTTTTTTCACGATCTCAATTCCGCGCCCGCGCTTCTGCTGATTGTGGCGGTTGGCGTCGTCGGCGTCCTGCACACGATGGTTCCCGATCACTGGGCGCCCATCGCGCTCATGGCGAAGCAACAAGGCTGGACGAAAGCGCAAACGGCACGCGCCGCGCTTGGCGCCGGCACCGGCCATGTTCTTTCGACACTACTGCTGGGATTGATTGTCTGGGGCGCGGGTTTGGCCGTCGCGGCGAAATTCGGACAGTGGATCGAAGCCCTTTCCAGCATCGCGCTGATCGGCTTCGGCCTTTGGATCGCCTGGTCGGGCTGGCGCGAAATGCGCGCGGAGCAACACCATGAACATGCGCACGCGCATGGCCACGCGCATGAGCATCACCATCATGGCCACGGCCAGCGAACGGCGCTACTGCTGATTCTGGGATCGTCGCCCATGATCGAAGGATTGCCGGCGTTCTTCGCGGCGGGAAAATTCGGCATCGGCCAGATCGTCGTGATGTCGCTGGTGTTCGCCGCCAGCACGATCATCACCTATGTCGTGTTGTGCGTGGCGTCGGTCGCCGGATTGGAGCGCGTCAGACTCGGCCCGCTTGAACATTATGGCGAAGTCCTCAGCGGCCTTTTCATTGCCGCCGTGGGCGTCATCTTCTGGATTTGGCCGATTGCATAGCAGCGCGCTTAGGGGGCCGGACCAATCATCCGCCAAACCAGCCACGCATAGGCGCCGATCGTCGGCAGCGCGGTCAACACCATGCCGAAGGATCGCGCCAGCGGATTGATGAAATAGCCGATCCAGAACGTGATGCGCCCCGCCACGAACAGAAACGCCATCGCCGGAATAAGGACGAGCCGTTCCTGCGGCAATGCCAAAGCCAATCCGCTCCACGCAATCGCGGCGAGCACCACCTGTTCCAGCGTGTTGGTGTTTTGGCGCAGGTTGATCTCGAAGCCGTGGTTCGACGGATCGCGCGCGCCGTCGATAAGGCCCGGATAGAATCCGCGCCGCCCCGCGAACTGCACGCCGGCCCATAGCGTCAGTCCCGGCAGCAAGAGCCAGCGCACCGCAAAACCGAGCCGCTCCGCCGTGTCGTCCGGCGGCAGCGCGACAAAGCCGAACAGGCGCGCGGCATGGACGCAAACCAGAAACGCGATGATGGCGGCGGGAACCGCGCCCGGCAGCAACAGAAATTGTTTGCGGATCATCCGGTCCCTCGCGCCGCGAGATTAGCACATTGCCAAGCCGTCCGTGCGGGCGCTTGCTGTGCGGCGCGCATAGAATCGGACCCGTCATGGCCAAAGAAACCATCTATATCGTGCAGGCCTTCATGCTCGACAACCGCAAGCAGTTGCGCGCGGAAAAAGGCGTGCCGTGCAAATCTGAGGACGCGGCAAGGCGCATGGCCGAGCGCCTGGCGGAGAGCAAAACCGGTGTTATCGCGATGGCCAATTCCGGTGACAGCGAGCTGGGCGATTACGACGAGCCGGTGATCATCTTCCGCGCGGGACAAGTGCCGGAGCAGTACGAAGGTTAAGGCGTCGCGCGCACCCGACGCGCCTAACGACCGACAAAAGGAGACACCCGCCATGTCCGCACAGCCCGTGAAAATTCCCGGCCCGGATCATCCCATTGCGATCACGAAGAACCCGAAGCGCGTCGTCGTCACGCTGGGCGGCAAGATTATCGCCGACACGCGCCACGCGCTGACCTTGCAGGAGGCGTCCTATCCTGCCGTGCAATATATTCCGCGTGGAGACGCGGATATGGCGCTGCTCGAACGCAGCGATCATTCCACCCATTGTCCTTATAAGGGCGACGCATCCTATTTCAGCATTCCGTCCGGCGGCGCGCGCTCGAAGAACGCGATCTGGACCTATGAGCATCCGCATCCGGCGGTGGCGCAGATCAAGGACCATCTGGCCTTCTATCCCGACCGCGTGGACAGCATCGAGATGCGCGACGCCGGTTGAAATCCCGCGCCGCGCGCCGCTATTGCGGCTCCGCACTAGCGGCGCGGCGACATACCTTAACAACCGTAAATGCGCCAAGCCTTGAATCTGCCCAAAAGATCAGCCACCTAGCCGGTCATGGCTGGCAATACGAACGATCCCCTCGACGCGGCAGGCAAATGGATGCGCAAGCATCCCGGCCTTGGCCGTGGACTTTTCATCGTCACCGCGATCATTGCGGTGCCGCTGCTGCTGCTCTCTTTGATCCCCACCATTCTGGGCTTCATCGCGCCGCCGCTCGACACTTCGCAGGATCTCTACGCGATCAACCGGCCCATCGCCTTTACCTTTCTGGACGCGGCGGGCGAGACGGTCGGCCATCGCGGCGCGCTGGTGGGCGAGCGGCTGAAGCTGGAAGACATGCCGGCCTATCTGCCGGCCGCGTTCATCTCCGTCGAAGACCGCCGCTTCTATTCGCATAACGGCATCGACCTTCGCGGTCTGTTGCGCGCGGCGTGGGAGAATTTCCACGCCCATCATGTCGTCGCCGGCGGATCGACCATCACCCAGCAGACGGCCAAGATCATCTTCACCAGCCAGGAGCGCACCATGTCGCGCAAAATGGCGGAGCTGGTGGACGCGGCCTCGCTCGAAAAGTCGCTGTCCAAGAAGCAGATTCTCGAACTCTATCTGAACCGCCTCTATCTCGGCTCCGGCGCCTATGGCGTGGACGGCGCGGCGCATGTCTATTTCGGCAAGTCGGCGCGCGACCTGACCCTGCCGGAAGCGGCGATGCTGGCGACGCTCACCACCGCGCCGTCGGTGTTCTCGCCGCGCCGCGATCTGGAAAGCGCGCAGACCCGCGCCATCCGCGTGCTGAACGCGATGGTCGATACCGGCGCGATCACCGAGGCGCAGGCCGCCGACGCGAAAGCGCATCCGGCGACGATCTCCGATCCGGCGATCGTGGATTCGCGCAACTTCTTCCTCGACACCGCGGCGGACGAAGCCACCAAACTGGCCAGCGTCAACGGCCAAGCGCCGTCCAGCGATCTCATCGTTCACACCACGCTCGAACCCAAATTGCAGGATGCCGCGCGCCATGCGCTGGTGCGCACCTTGAACGCCAAGGGCGCGAAGGCGCACGCCTCGCAAGGCGCCATCGTGATGATGAAGCCGGACGGCGCGGTCAGCGCGCTGGTCGGTGGCCGCGACTATGACGCCTCCTCCTTCAATCGCGCGACGCAGGCGCGCCGCCAGCCCGGCTCGTCGTTCAAGCCGTTCGTCTATCTGGCCGCGCTGGAAAACGGCATCTCGCCATGGGATGTGCGCACCGACGGGCCGGTGGACATCAACGGATGGTCGCCGACGAATTATGGCGGGCGCCAATACGGCACCATCACGCTGGCCGAAGCGCTGGCCCATTCGGTGAACACGATCACTGCCGCGCTGGGACAGGAAGTCGGCATCTCCACTGTCGTGGAAGCGGCGCAGCGCTGCGGTATCACTTCGCCGCTGGAGCAGAACGCGGCCCTGGCGCTCGGCACGTCGGACGTCACGCCCATCGAGATGACGACGGCCTATGCCGCGTTCGCCAATGGCGGCAACCGCGTCTATCCTTATTACGTCACCGAGGTCGACGATCACGGTGGCCATCCGATCTATCAGCGCAAGGACGTGACGCCACAGCGCGTGATCGCTTCGCATGTGGATCGCGACCTGACCGAAATGCTCTATGGCGTGGTGACGAGCGGCACCGGCCGCGCCGCCGCCATTGCCGGCCACGAAGCGGCGGGCAAGACCGGCACGACACAGGATTATCACGACGCATGGTTCGTCGGCTTTACCGCCGACTATGTGACGGCGGTATGGATCGGCAATGACGACAGCTCGCCGATGAAAAACGTCACCGGCGGCACGATCCCCGCGACCGTGTGGCATGACGTGATGACGTTCGCGGAGAAAGACCTGCCGGCCAAGCCGCTCGACAAATCCGCGCCGCAACCGGCCACCGATGTCACCTCGCTCGACCAGAGCATGGGCGTCGATACGGAATCGGGCGGCGAAAACGACAATGGCGGCGCCGTGATGGGCAGCGGCGATACCGACCAGCAACCGGCCGACAATTCCGACCAGAACGACAACAGCCAGAAGCCGGGCTTCTTCGACTGGCTGTTCGGCCGCCGCCAGCAAGAAGAACAACGCCAGCAGCAACAACAACAGCAACAGCAGCAGCAGGATAACGATCAGCCGCCGACCTATCAGCAGCAACGGCCGGCGCCGCAACTCATCCGCCCGGAATCCCCCGCCGTGCCCGAAGCGCCGGCCGATCCGGAATATCGCCCGATCGTGAAACGTCCGCCGCCGCCGCAACAACAGCAACCCGACAGCGATGACGATGAACAGGGCTCGCACCACCCCGACGGTGGCGGTCCCGGCAATGATGGAAATTAGGACGGCGAAATCGTCAGCCTCCTGACGCGAGTGTGACCCCGCCGCGGCGCGCATCGCGCTAGAGACATTCCTGATATTCCGCCCCTTGCTGGGCGGCTAAAAGGGATGACGGGGATGGCCACAAAAACACTCGCGGCGCTTTCGGTGTTGCTGTTCGTTTCAGCCGCGCAGGCGCAACAGGCCGGCCTCTACAACGATGTGCCGCCCGATCTGGCCAAAGCGGCACTCGCTTATGACAGCGCGCAGGTTCACGGCGACGGTGCAGCGCTCAAACGCCTGCTCGCCGACGACTACAGACTGGTCAATGGCGGAGCGCATGTCGAAGACAAAGCGCAATTCATCGCCGACTCCACCGATCCGAAATTTCAATTGCAGCCGTTCACGGTTGCCGAGCCGGTGCATACCGTCTGGGAAAAGGGCGCGGTGCTTGGCGGGCTGGTGGACGATCGCTGGATTCAGGACGGCAAGCCCGGAGAGCAGACATTTCGCTTCTCCGACATCTGGGCGAAACGCGGCAATGGGTGGGTCGTGGTCTATACGCAGGTCACGCGCGTGCCGCCAAAAAGTTGATCAGCAGCGAAAGTCGACGTGGCGATAAAGATCGGGCGCGCTGCTGCCCGGCACGTTCTCATCGTCGTCATCGTCGAGGATGAGGTCCGCCGGTTGAAAGGCGAGTTCACTGGCACGCTCCTCCAGCGCCGCGGCGGCGCGCATGAACAGATCGGTGTAGGAAACCTCATCCGTTCCGCGCGCCGATAGCCGCAGCTTGCGCGCGACCTTCAGCATTTCGCGTAGTTCTTCCGGTTTGACTCGCTGTCCCATACCAAAAGAACGTGCGGCGCGTGGCGGAGTTGCCGCAGGGGGCAGTTGCTCGCGTTACGGTAAATCAACGGTTAACCGCGACGGACACGTCACCCGTGCGGATCGAGCGCGAGTGTGGCGAAACTCGCCAGCCAATGCTCGCCCATGTAATCGCCCGCGACCTGATCGACCGCCGAAGCGATGTGGCGCGACACCGCCGCGTCGATGACGGGCTGTAGCGGATCGTTCGCGCTCAATCCTTCGCCGATCAGGCGCCAGCACCACGCTCGGCTGAGATTGAGGCCGTCGAGATGGGCTATCTGCCCGTCGGTGCGGTCGGTCACGGTGGCGGGCGCGAACAGAACCGGCGGCTGCGCGTCTTTCGCGCGCGGCAGGAAAGCGGCGAACCATTTGCGGAAATCTTCCACCGACAAAACGTGCCGCATCAGGGCGGCTTCCATCAAGGTCGGCGACAGGAAATCGGATTGCGACGGCTCGAACGGATTGGCGCCTGCATCCTTCAAATGCCATTCGCGCGCCTTCGTCTCCAGCACTTCGGCGAACGCAAGATCGCCGACCGCATTGGCGTAATCGAGCGCCAGCGTGAGCGCGAAAGATGTTGAGGAATGCACGCCGCTGCGCACCGGATAGATCGCCAGCGGCAGGAAATCGCGGAAGCGTTGCACGAAGGCGTCGGCAAACGGCTTCAACGTCGCCGCCCAGCGTTTGCCCTCTTCCGTCGCATGCTGCGCAAGTTCGCCTTGCAGCATGAGCGCCCAGGCCCAGCCGTAAGGCCGCTCGAAGCCGCGCGACGACGGCTGCGCGAGATAGGCGACCTCGCCCGCGACTTTGGCTTGTGTGAACTGGTCGTCCAGCAGCGCGCGGATTTTTTGCGCCTCGGCGATGTCGGGGAAACGCCGGTAGATCCGCGCCAGCAGCCAGTGCGAATGCACGCAACTGTGCCAGTCGAAACTGCCGAAAAATATCGGATGCAGATCGCGCGGGCCTTTCACATCCTGCGGACCGTTCAGCACATGGTCCATCTTGTTGGGCCATTCGCGCGTGACATGGCCGAGCGCGACATTGGCGAATTTTGCGGCGAGTACGGGGGTGAGAGCGTGGTTCATGGCCTCAGCATAGCGCAATGGCACCAGGTTGCACGACTTTCCTCCCGCGTTTTACAGGAGAGGAAATCAAAACCGGAACACCAACACATACATCAACACGATATTCGCGAGCAGCATCCACAGCGCGGTCGGCACCTGCACTTTGATCACGCCGTTACGGTCCGGCAGTTCCAAAAGCGCCGCGGGCACGATGTTGAAATTCGCCGCCATCGGCGTGACCAGCGTGCCGCAGAACCCCGCCAGCATCCCGATGGCCGCCATGATGGCGACGTCGCCGTGGAATTTTCCCACAATCAGCGGCAGGCCGATGGCCGCCGTCATCACCGGGAACGCCGCGAAGGCGTTTCCCATGATGGCGGTGAACAGCGCCATGCCGACGCAGTAAGTGACGACGGCGGCAAACGGCGTGCCGAGCGGCAGATAGGTCGTCGCGATGGTGCCGACGGCCGCACCGACGCCGGACGCCGCGAACACCGCGCCCAACGCCGCCAGCATTTGCGGCAGCACCGTTGCCCAGCCGATCGTATCGGCGAGCCTGCGGCCTTCCTCCAACGGCGCGAGCAGCGGCGGCTTCAGCCACGCCATCGCGACTACCAGCGCCGCGATCACGCCAAAGCCCAGACAGATAATCGTCACCTGCTTGGCGTCCACCCAGCCGGAATTTTTCAGCGCCAGCGTGCCGATGAGCGCCACAATCGGAATGATGAGCGCGACGCCGAACAGCCCGTTGCCGCGCGTCTGCGCGCTGGCGATCCGTTCTTCCGGCGATGTCGTCTGCGGCGCGGACCTGCCGAGGAAGTTGAAACCGCCGGTCACCACCAGCGCCAGCACCAGCAAGCCGTTCTGAAAATCGGTGAGGTGCGAGCCGATCAGGAAACTCGCCGCGAACAATCCCCAGAACAGCGCATTGCCGATGCGCTTGGGATTGGCGTGGTCGAGCGCGCTCATCGCCGCGAAACCGGCGAACACCAGTCCAGCGAAGATATAAAGATATTCGAGTGTGATCATGTCTTCTCACCTCCCTCTTGTGGAGGAGGTGCAGACAAACGGCGAATTTTCCGGTCCAGCAACATGATCCGCGTGCCGTGGATGAGCAGCGCCATGACCGCGCTGGGGATAGCCCATAGCGACAGCGACAGCGGCTGCACGATGATGTGTTCCTGTTCCAGAAATCCTTTGATGAGAAGAATGGAACCGACGGCGAGAAAAATATCTTCGCCGAAGAACACGCCGATCGTATCGCTCGCCGCCGCATGGGCGCGGATGAGATAGCGCGTGGCGTCCGAAATCCGCCCGCCCGCTTCCTTCTCCGCCGCCGCCTCTGCCATCGGCGCCAGAAGCGGCCGCACCACCTGTGCCTGGCCGCCCGCCGCCGACGCCAGGCCGATGGCCGACATCACCTGCCGGAACACCATATATGTAAGAAGCAGCCGCCCCACCGTGGCGCCGCGCAGCCGGCCGATCAGGATGCGCGCGCGTTCCTGCAATCCGGCGCGTTCCAGAAGACCGATCACCGGCAGCACCACGAACACGGCGCTGATATAGCGGCTGTCGTTGAACGCCTTTCCGAACACCGAAAGCGTGTGGACGACATCGATGCCCGCCGCCCATCCCGTCACCAGCACGGCCGCGGCGATCACCAGGAGCGGGTTCACGCGGATCAGAAATCCGACAACGACGACCGCGATTCCCAGCAATGTCAGCATTCGGCCCTCGGCGCAGCGCAGACCGGCAGCATCGCCATATTGCCGCATGCGCGCAAACGGACAATCGCAGGCAGGACGCGCGGGCGTAAAGTCCCCCGCGAAACGTGTCCGGGGTTTTCTGCATGTTTCCGAAGATGGCGCGCCGCGACGTGATCGTGCTGCTGCTCTGCAAGGCAGCGGCGTTGACCGCGATCTATTTTCTGCTCGTCGCGCCCGTCATGCACCCCGAACCCAATGCCGCCGCGATGGCCACGCATCTGATGGGGCCGCGCTGACATGGACATCGTCGAACTCTCGCGCCTGCAATTCGCGCTGACCGCGCTTTATCACTTCCTGTTCGTGCCTCTGACGCTGGGCCTCGCCGTGCTGCTGGGCATCATGGAGACGGTCTATGTGATGACCGCCAAGCCGGTCTGGCGCGACATCACGAAGTTCTGGGGCGTGCTGTTCGGCATCAACTTCGCCATGGGCGTTGCCACCGGTATCACCATGGAATTCCAGTTCGGCACCAACTGGGCCTATTTCTCGCACTATGTGGGCGACGTGTTCGGCGCGCCGCTGGCCATCGAAGGGATGATGGCGTTCTTCCTCGAAGCCACCTTTATCGGCCTGTTCTTCTTTGCCTGGGACCGGCTGACAAAAGTGCAGCACCTGATCGCGACGTGGCTGCTGGCGCTGGGCACCAACCTGTCGGCGCTGTGGATCCTGATCGCGAATGGCTGGATGCAATATCCCACCGGCTCGCATTTCAATGTCGACACGATGCGCATGGAAGTCACCGACTTCATGGCCGTGCTGTTCAACCCGGTGGCGCAGGACAAATTCGTCCACACGGTCAGCGCCGGCTATGTCACCGGCTCGGTCTTCGTGCTGGCGATCAGCGCGCTTTACATGCTGCGTGGACGGCACATGGAATTCGCCAAGCGCTCGATGACAGTAGCGGCGAGTTTCGGCCTCGCCTCCGCTTTGTCGGTGGTCGTGCTGGGCGATGAGTCCGGTTACACCGCCGGTCACAACCAGAAAATGAAACTCGCCGCCATCGAAGCCATGTGGCACACCGAACCCGCGCCGGCCTCGTTCACGCTGGTCGGAATTCCAAGCGTCGCGAACCGCGATACGAAATATGCGATCGAGATTCCCTGGGTGATGGGCCTGATCGCCACGCGCAGCACCGATACGCAGATCCCCGGCATCTATGAGCTTGTCGGCGATGCGCATCACGATATCCGCGACGGATTGACCGCTTACAACACGCTGCTGGCGCTGCGCAAAGCGCCCAGGGATGCGAGCCTGCGCAGCGATCTCGACGCGCATGTCGCCGATCTCGGCTATGCGTTGCTGCTGAAGGCGCAGCGCCCGGACATCGAGCACGCCACGCCGCAGCAGATCGACACCGCAGCATGGAGCACGGTGCCGAATGTGCCGGTGCTGTTCTGGTCGTTCCGGCTGATGGCGGGATGCGGCTTCTGGTTCATCGCCTTGTTCGGCACCGCCTTCTGGTTTTCCGCCAGGCGCATATTGGACCGCTACCGGCTGTTCCTGTGGGCTGCGTTGCTGACGCTGCCCTTGCCGTGGCTCGCGGCGGAACTGGGCTGGATCGTTTCGGAATATGGCCGCCAGCCCTGGGCCATTGTCGGCATCCTGCCGACGGCGCTGGGCATATCGTCCGAAGGCACGACAGACGTGACGATCAGTCTTGTCGGCTTCGTGCTGTTCTACTCGGCGCTTCTCGTCGCCGATGTTTTCCTGCTGACGAAATATATCCGCATCGGACCGGACAGCACGGCCCACGATCCGCAGGCGAAGGAGGGCTGAACCGATGAGCGAATACGAAATCCTTCGCCTCATCTGGTGGGCGCTGCTCGGCTTCCTGCTGATCGCTTTCGCGGCCATGGACGGCTTCGATCTCGGCACGGCCGCGTTGCTGCCCTTCGTCGCGCGCACCGATGAAGAACGCCGCATCGTGGTCAATACGGTCGGCCCGGTGTGGGAAGGCAATCAGGTGTGGTTCATCGTCAGCGGCGGCGTGATCTTCGCGGCGTGGCCCGCGCTCTATGCCGCCAGCTTTTCCGGCTTCTATCTCGCCATGTTCCTGGTGCTGGCGACGCTGATCCTGCGCCCGGCCGGATTCAAATTCCGCAGCAAGCTCGAAAACAAGACATGGCGCGCCTTCTGGGACTACGCGCTGTTCGCCGGCGGCATCGTTCCAGCGCTGGTCTTCGGCGTCGCCTTCGGCAATCTGTTCGAAGGCGTGCCGTTCGGCTTCGATGCGGATTTGCGGTTTCATTCGACGATCACGCTGTTCTCTCTTCTCAATCCTTTCGCCCTGCTTTGCGGATTGGTCAGCCTGTCGATGATCGTGCTGCACGGCGCGTCGTGGCTGAACCTGAAAGCCAGCGCCGCCGTGAAGCAGCGCGCGTCCACGGTGATGCCTTATGCCGCGTTCGTCTTCGGCGTGTTGTTCACGCTGGCGGGAATATGGGTCGGGCATCTGGATAGTTTCCAGATCGTCGGCGCGATGGCGCATGACGGACCGTCCAATCCGCTTCTGAAAACCGTGGCGCGCGTGCCGCACGGCTGGTTCGCGAACATGACGCATTATCCCGCCATGCTGCTTGCGCTGGTGGCCGCCTATGGCGGCGCGGCCATGGCGGTGCTGCTGCGCCGTCATCCCGGCTATGCGTTCGTCTGCTCCATGCTGGTGCCGGCGGGTACGATTGCGACCGCCGGCGCGGCGCTGTTTCCGTTCCTGCTGCCATCGTCCAGCGAACCCAATGCCAGCCTGACCGTGTGGGACGCATCGTCGAGCCAGCTCACCCTTGCGGTGATGCTGGGCGTCACCGCCATCCTGTTGCCGATCATCATCGCCTATACGAGTTGGGTCTATCGCGTGCTGCGCGGGCCCGTGCGCGCCGAAGACATTGCCGAATCCAAAGGCGCTTATTGAGGAGCGATCAATGTGGTATTTTTCATGGGTGCTGGGCCTGGGTTTCGCGGTGGCGCTGGCCGTGCTGAACGCCATGTGGCTGGAGCGCCGCATCGACGACGACAAACCGCGATAACTCCGCAGGCGCGAGCTGTACTTTCCATTTCATCTCGAACCGAAATGTCTCTAGTCTGCTGGAGGCTTATGGGGGACTTTCCATGAAACTGATTTACGGCGTTATCGCTGCACTGCTTCTCGCTCCGGCGGCACAGGCCGAAACCTTCACCCTCAACGCGGCGCCGAACACGATCAACTGGGGCAACTACGACGCGACGCGCGCGCCGGTGCTGCACATCAAATCCGGCGATACGGTTGTCTTCCACACGCTGCTCACCAACAGCCCGACGGGCCTGGAGAGCGCCGGCGTGAAACCGGCCGATGTCGAACAGGCGCTCCGCGATGTGTTTGCGCAAGTCACC
>DATCFN010000107.1:0-2513 GCA_036509475.1 Rhizomicrobium sp.
AGGATTTTCATGACAAGCCGACATTCCATTTCCCCGACGGCAACGCGAGTATCGCGCGGCTGCTGGTGCGCAAGCTCATTCCCGATGCGGTGCCGGGACACAGCGTCGAAGATGTCGTCACCGCGCGCGCGAACTATGCCGCGCTCAACAAAGCGGGCGCGCCTATCGCCATTCGCCTGTCGTCCACCGTCGTCGGCGTGAAGAACATCGGCGATCCGAAATCGTCGAAGGGCGTTGAAGTCGCCTATGCGCGCGGCGGGAACGTCTATCGCGTGCATGCGGTGAACTGCGTGATGGCGGGATGGAACATGATGATCCCCTATATCTGCCCCGAACTGCCCGATGCGCAGAAAGACGCGCTGCATGAGCTGGTGAAAATTCCGCTGGTCTATACGGGCGTCGCCATCCGCAACTGGCAAAGCTGGCAAAAGCTCGGCATCCGATCTCCGCGCCCGGCGGTTACTTCACGTCGATCCAGCTCAACTGGCCGGTCGATGTCGGCGGCTACAAGACGCCGCGCACCCCGGACGAGCCGATGCTGCTGTTCATGGTGCGCACGCCGGTCTCGCCGGGCCTTCCCGAACGCGATCAGCACCGTATGGGCCGTCAGGAATTGCTCGACACGTCCTTCGAGACGTTCGAGAGCAAAATCCGCGACCAGCTGCAGCGCATGGTGGGCGGCGGTGGGTTCGACTCAAAAAAAGACATCATGGCGATCACGGTCAATCGCTGGCCGCACGGTTACGCTTATGAGTTCAATCCGCTGTTCGATGATTTTTCGATCCCGCCGGACAAGCGCGCCAACGTCATTGGCCGCCAGCGCTTCGGGCGCATCGCGATCGCCAATTCCGATTCGGGGGCGGCCGCGTACACCGACTCGGCCATCGACCAGGCGCATCGCGCGGTTGGTGAGTTGTTGAACGCCTGATGCCCAAATAGCGCACAGTTGTCAGCGGCTTGCGACACTCCGCGACGGGGGCGTTATTGACGGTTTCGTAATGAACCCCCAACATACAAACAGTCTGAGGGGGCTTCTCAATGCGCAAGAATATTGCCGTTCTTTTTCTGTCGTCTGCCGCGCTCGCGGTTTCTTTCGCCGGCAGTCCGGCGAACGCGCAAACCAGTGCCGCCGTGCAGGCTTCGGGCGGCATCGAGGAGGTCACCGTCACCGCGACGCGCCGCGAAGAGAAGCTGAGCAAGGTGCCGCAATCGATCAGCGCCTTCACCACCGAGCGCATGGACCAGCTCGACGCCAAGGACATTACCGGCCTTCTCGCTTACACGCCCGGCGTCACCTTCGATCCCGAAAGCAAGGACATCTCGATCCGCGGCATCAATTCCACCGCGGGCGACGCCACAACCGGCATCTATATCGACGACACGCCGATCCAGATTCGCGCGCTCGGCTTCGGCGCCGACAACACGCTGCCCGCCGTGTTCGATCTTGACCGCGTGGAAGTTCTGCGCGGACCGCAAGGCACGCTGTTCGGCGCGGGATCGGAAGGCGGCACGGTGCGCTACATCACGCCGACGCCCAGCCTCACCGACTACAGCGTCTATGCGAAGACCGAGATTTCGAGCACGCAGGACGGCGCGCCGAGTTATGAAGGCGGCGTCGCGTTCGGCGGCCCCATCGTGGACAACGTCCTGGGCTTTCGCGTCAGCGGCTGGGCACGCCGCGACGGCGGCTATATCGACAAGGTCGATTACATGACCGGCAAGACGCTGCAATCGAACACCAACGACGTGAACACCTATGTCATTCGCGCCGCGCTGCTGTGGCAGCCGAATGCGTCGCTGTCTTTCACGCCGGCGCTCTACTATCAGAACCGCAACCAGAACAATATCGACCAGTATTGGGTCGGCCTCTCCAATCCGGACAAAGGCAGCTACAAGACCGCGACGCCAGAGAACATGGGCGACAAGGATCACTTCTTCCTGCCATCTCTCAAAAGCGTTTACGATTTCGACGGCGCGGAATTGATCGCCAACACCTCCTATTTCGACCGCCATGAAGTGGTGCAGGACTACAGCGCGACCCTGTACGACCTCTCCTACTTCCAGCAATCGGTGGATACCGGCGTCGAGCCGGATTTCGTGACGCCCTGCCCCGGCGGGCTGTGCGCGCAATACGCCGCGCAACCCACACAGCCGCCGCTGCTGACGCCCAACGGCATCGACCTGCCGGGCTTCGGCCATTATCAGGCGCTGAACAACATCACCAACGAGCAGAAAAACTTCACGCAGGAAGTTCGCCTGCAATCGACGGACGCTGATGCGCGCCTGCAGTGGATTCTCGGCGTGTTCTACAGCCACCAGAGCCAGCTCAGCGTGGAAGAAATCAACGACCCGCAACTGCCCGCGCTGACGCAATATCTGTGGGGCGATACGATCGAGAATGTCTGGGGCGAGGATCTGCTGCCCAATGGTGACGACTACATCAACCACACGCAAAGCCATGAGCAGCAGATCGCGAGCTTCGCCAACGCGACTTACGCCATCACCGACGAATT
>DATCFN010000108.1:0-3015 GCA_036509475.1 Rhizomicrobium sp.
CCTTATTTTCGCCGCGGGTATTCTCGCCGGCTGGTTCGCCAGAGGCGGCACGGGCACACCGTCCGATGTCGCGACCATCTCTTTCTACAACGATTGGCGCCTGACCTGTCCGGCGGTCGACCAGAAAAAGCATACCTGCGCGATCAGCCAGGACCTTGTCGACAGCAAGTCGCGCGAACAGGTCGCAAACCTCACCGCGTCGCTGGCGCCGGCTGGTCCCGTCATGGTGGTAACGGTGCCGTACAACGTCCTTCTGGAAGCGGGCATGGCGCTGGGCTTCGGCAGCGACAAGCCGAAAGTCTATCCCTATGCGACGTGCAACATGGCCGGATGCGTCGCGCAAATACCGATCGACGCCGCGATGCGAAACTCGCTGCGGGATGCGCCGCAGGGCAAGCTGCTTTTCGAAGGGCTGAACAAGCGCGTGGTGCAGGTTTCTTTTTCGCTGAACGGATTCAAGCGCGCGGACGATGCCGCCAACCAATCCAAAAGCGGCTTTATGGGAATGGGCAGCTAACATGAAAAATCTCACCTTTCTTTCCGTCATCGTTTTCGCGCTTACCGTCTCCGTTTCGGCGCAGGCACAGGACGCTCCGCAACAGCCGGTGCGGGCGACAGACGTGAAGAGCTTCGGCGATTGGGGCGTGCGCTGCTTCCCGGTGTCGTCGCAGTCGCCTTGCGAAATGCTGGAGACGATCACGCAAAAGGACTCAGGCAGGCGCCTGATGAGCATGTCCATCGGCTATGCGCCGAAGGCGGACCGGCACATCATCCAGATCTCGTTGCCGCTCGGCGTCTCCTTGGCGAAAGGCGTGAAGATCGTGGCGGACGCCTATACGTCGCCGCCGATTCAGTATCGCCGCTGCGACCGTGCCGGTTGTTATGTCGAAGGTTTCATCGACAACACCGTGCTGGCCGGGCTGACACACGGTTCGCCGAACGCAAAAATCGTGATCGCGACCGCCGATGGACGCGATATCACGCTGCCGCTTTCGCTGCGCGGTTTCAACGATGCGCATGATGCGATGACGAGCCTGGCGCGCGCGAAAGTTGGCGCGGCTCCCGCGGCACCGGCAAGCCCCTGACGGCGGGCCCAGCAAGGGCGGCGTTTCAGCGTTTTGTTGGAAGGGAAACGGCTGCGCAATTCGCGCAGGCGGGCGGTTGACTCTTTTTCATCTCGGACAAATCATCAACCCGTGGTTTGAAGGCTAAGCAGCTTTTCGCAAAAGTTGATTCAACATCCATGGATGAGGGGCCAATGAAACGATTGATCGCAATCGCAACTGCATTGTGTTTCACCTTGCCGGCCATTGCTTTGGCCGCGCCGCCGGACAGAAACCGTCCGGGCGGTCCGATGACGAAACCCGCTGTCGGACAGCAGCCGGCTGGCGGCCGGCCCAACAAGCCCGGCGGTGGCAATGGCAAACCGGACAAGCCGAACAGGCCCGGCGGCAACGGGCACCGTCCGCCGCCCAGACCAAATCCGCCGGGAAATGGGCATAAGCCGCGTCCGCCGGGCAACGGAAACAAGCCACGCCCGCCGGGTAACGGATGGCACAAGCCGAGGCCCAATCAATGGTATTGGCGCGGAAGCTGGATTAACCGCATTCACGCGGCGCTGTTCCGCTATCCAACCGGATACAGCTACCGGCATTGGAACGTCGGCGATCGTCTGCCGAGCGTCTTTCTTGCCTCGCAATACTATTACGACAATGTCGTGCCGCTCGGACTTGCTGCGCCGCCGCCCGGTTATCGCTGGGTGCGTTACGGGCCGGACCTGTTGCTGGTGAATCTGCGCACTGGCAGCGTCGAAGAAGTGGCTTACGGCACCTTCTACTGATCCACGGCTCCTGACTGGAAAGGCCCGCCCGCAAGGCGGGCCTTTTCTTTGCGCGGATCGGCTCGCCCGAAGGCCGCTATTAATAACTTGCGACTAGTGCTGCCGGACCAATCTTTCAAGGCCCGCATCCATGCCAATTCCGCATGGCCGGGGCCTTCGCCAATGCAGCATTCGAAGCATTGTGGAGTGCCGCCGAGCCTCTATCTCCAGCCCGTGGTCGAACAGGGTGTCCACCCCAGATGCTCCGGCGACCGCAAATGGAGAGGCACATGAACAGTAATTCCAACGGCGAGGTTTTCGGCTCGAAAGTGCTGAACTTCGCGATCATCGCAACGTCCGCACTCATTCTCATGGGCGTGTTGTATCAACCCGCGACGACACCCATCGCCGCCGCCGGCAAAGCGCAGGCTGCGCATGTCGAGCAGGTTGTGGTGACGGCGCACCGCATCGCACGGGTTTCGGGTTGATGCGGTGCAAAAGCCGGGTTCGCAGTTGCGAGATCGCGCAAACGTGATCGCGAGTGACGCGAAGC
The DNA here is from genome assembly GCA_036509475.1 of Rhizomicrobium sp. Classification (GTDB taxonomy): domain Bacteria; phylum Pseudomonadota; class Alphaproteobacteria; order Micropepsales; family Micropepsaceae; genus Rhizomicrobium. The sequence continues at coordinate 2,373 of DATCFN010000108.1, forward strand.
TGGTCTTGCGCTAGACTGCGTCGTCTCTTTTAGGCTTGCCGGACGGCTGCCCCTTTAATGGCGCACCCGCCCGGAAATTGAAGGGTAAGGTCATGGAAAGTCCGATCCACGCTTCTCAAAATGTCGACAAGGACGAGATGATGCCGCGCATCATTGCCATCGTCGCCGGTGTCGCATTGATCGCCATCGTCACAGGCGGCGTTGTCTATTCCGGAATGTGGTCGCCGTCGAACCCGACACAGACCGCCGCAACGATGGCGAAGCATTAGGCTTCGTCAGCCGGCATCCGTCTCGGTCAGGCCCACATCATGGCCCCAAAGCCGTTCGATGTGGGCAAGGACCAATTCCCTGGTCCGGCCGTTCAGCGGCACGCCGCGGTGCATTTTATGTTCCAGCACAAGCCTGCGCGTGCCTTTCAGATCCGCTGATTTCACCTGGATATTCGGATCGGCGATTCCGGCATCGTATTGCCGCGCCAGCATGGTGCGCACCTTGCGGTAGCCGGTATCGTTGTGGATCGCCGCCACTTTGTATGTGGCCTCATCGGCTTTATCGAACAGCGAGAACAGGCGGAAGTCGCGCATCAGCTTCGGTGACAGGAACTGTTCGATGAAGCTCTCGTCGCGGTAATTCGCCCACGCGT
>DATCFN010000109.1:0-5794 GCA_036509475.1 Rhizomicrobium sp.
TGGCCATTGTCGAGGGCGACTTTCAGTGCGGCCTCGTCGATCAATCAGCCGCGCGCGCAGTTGATGATGCGAACGCCTTTTTTCATCTTGTTGATGGCGTCGGCGGAAATGATGTTTTTCGTTTCTGCCGTCATCGGCACGTGCAGGGTGATGAAGTCCGCGCGGGCGAGAAGATCGTTCAGATCGACTTTTTCAATGCCCAGGTCGGTGGCGCGTTCCGGAGACAAATAAGGATCGAACGCGATGACGCGCATCTTCAGACCTTTGGCGCGGTCGGCGACGATGGAGCCGATGTTTCCCGCACCGATGAGGCCCAGGACCTTGCCGGTGATCTCCACGCCCATGAAGCGGTTCTTCTCCCACTTGCCCGCTTGGGTGGAAGCATTGGCCGCGGGAAGTTCGCGCGCCAGCGCTAGCATCAGCGAGATGGCGTGTTCGGCGGTGGTGATGGAATTGCCGAACGGTGTGTTCATCACGATGACGCCCGCGGCAGTGGCGGCCGGAATATCGACATTATCGACGCCGATGCCCGCACGGCCGACGACTTTCAGGTTCTTCGCCGCCTTGATGACATCGGCGGTGATCTTCGTCGCCGAGCGGATAGCGATGCCGTCATATTGATCCACGATCTTGAGCAATTCTTCCTTGCTCAATCCGGTGATGGAGTCGGCTTCGACGCCGCGCTCCTTAAAGATGGCGACGGCGGCGGGCGAGAGTTTGTCTGCGATCAGAACTTTGGGCATGGGATTACGCTTTCACTTGCGCCCATGCCCAATCGAGCCATGGCGTCAATGCTTCGATGTCGGATGTGTCTACGGTAGCGCCGCACCAGATGCGAAGTCCCGGCGGCGCACTGCGATAGGCACCGAGGTCCAGTGCCACGCCTTCTTTCTCCAGTACGGAGACAAGTTTCTTGGCGATCTCCTGCCGGTTCGGTTCGTCCAGCGCGATGAACCACGGATCGATAATTTTTAGGCACACCGATGTGTTGGAGCGCGTCGCGGGATCTTCCGCGAGGAAAGCCGCCCAGCGATTGTTCTGCACCCACTTTTCCAGTGCGCCGAGATTGGCTTCGGAGCGTGCGATCAAGCCTTTCAATCCGCCGATGCTTTCGGCCCATGTCAGTGTGTCGAGATAATCTTCCAGCGCCAGCATCGACGGCGTGTTGATCGTCTCGCCTTCGAAAATACCTTCGACGAGTTTGCCGCCCTTGGTCATGCGGAAGATTTTCGGCATCGGCCAATGCGGCGTGTAGCTTTCCAACCGTGCTACGGCGTTCGGCGACAACACCAACATGCCGTGCGCCGCTTCGCCGCCCAGAACCTTCTGCCAGGAGAACGTCGTGACATCGAGCTTGTCCCACGGCAGATCCATCGCGAAGGCGGCGCTGGTAGCGTCGCAGATCGTGATCCCGTCACGGTCGTTCGAAATCCAGTCGGCGTTCGGCACGCGCACACCGCTGGTCGTTCCGTTCCACAGGAACACGACGTCGCGATTCTTTTCGGTTTTGAGTTTGGGCAGTCTGCCGTAGACAGCCTTGTGAACCTGCGCTTTGAGTTTCAACTGCTTGACGGTGTCCGTCACCCAATCTTCGCCGAAACTTTCCCAGGCGAAGCAATCCACTTCCATCGGACCGAGCATCGACCACATCGCCATCTCCACTGCGCCGGTATCCGACGCGGGCACGATGCCGATCTTGTAATTGGCGGGGATGCCGAGGATTGCGCGCGTGCGCTCGATCGCATCTTTCAGCTTCGCTTTGCCAGGTTTGGAGCGGTGCGAGCGGCCGAGCAACGCGCCGCTTAACGCTTCGGGAGTCCAACCCGGCCGTTTGGCGCAAGGTCCGGACGAAAAAAAAGGCCGTGCGGGACGCACAGCCGGACGACTACCTGTCATCTGCCATTCCTTTCAGAATGAACGCGCTCCGTTGGGGGAGCGTGGCCCGCAATCCTTTTAGGGATTCGCGGATGGGGCGTCAATCGCGATATGTTGCGGCATCGAGTCTGTTGGGGGGAATTCCGTGCGCAACAAACTGTTCATCACAATGTCATTCGCGATTCTGGTATTCGCGCCAACACTTTCGCAAGCGGCGACCAGAATTGACGATCCGGTGAAATTCGTGAAGAGCGTCTATGCGCAGTTGGCGGCTTTGACACCACAAAAAACGTACCAGGAACCCGAAGACATCTACACACCGCATCTGGCGGCGTTGTGGGCGCTGGAGAAGAAAGACGCCGGCGACGGCGTGGGAACCATCGACTTCGATTTCTGGGTCAATGGACAGGATTGGACATTGAGTGGTGTAAACGTCACGGAGCAGCCCGTGGACGGTTCGTTGCCGCGTAAAATCGTAATCGTCAAATTCAAGAATTTCGGGAAGCCACAGGAAACCCATTTCTATTTTGAGAAAACCGACGCGGGTTGGAAGTTGGACGATGCGCGCTCTTTGGGCATGAAGGGCTGGACCCTTTCGCTCGTCCTCAAATACGGCTGGGACAGCCCGCTCTAGCGTTTCGGAACTCCGGTCGCGGCGCGGCGTTCTTCTAGGATCAAACCTGGGAACACTCCATGCCAATCGCCGCCGAAACCGATGAAATGCCCGCACCGGAGTTGAATGTTGCTGCCGAGAAGGTGCGCTTCATCATTATCAAGGCACGGCAGTTCGATGCGAAAGAGGGCGACTCCGATCCGGATGAGGGCTCCAATGCTTCCGACGACGGCATGGCAGACGTATTGGAGGATAAGCCTGAAATCGACTCTGTCCGGTCCGAACTGCTTCAGTTCATCAACGGTTTAGACGAGGAAGAACGGGCAAATCTCATCGCGCTCGCATGGGTCGGTCGCGAAACCTATGATCTGGATGAATGGACGGAAGCACTGGATACAGCGCGCTCAGAGCATGGCAAGCGCGCGGGTCAGTATCTTCTCGGCATGCCGATGCTGGGCGATTATCTCGCCGACGGACTTGCACAGTTTGGCGAGAACTTCGACGACGAAAGCGACGCCGAATTCGCCAACGAAAAACAGGACGAAGGCGACAACAGCTAAAGGCTGATCTCGCCGGTCATGTAGAGCGCACAAGGTCCCGACAAGACGGTCCGCTTGCCTTCTTCCGTACAGACCAGATCGCCGCCGCGTGGACTTACCTGCCGCGCTTTCAAAGTTTTCTTGCCGAGCCGCTTCGCCCAAAACGGCGTCAGCGCACAATGTGCAGAGCCGGTCACCGGATCTTCCGGCACGCCTTTGTCTGGCGCGAAGAAGCGCGAGACAAAATCATAACCTTCGTCGCCCGGCGCCGTGACGATCAGCCCCCACAGCGCGAATTCGCGCAGGACATGAGCCGTCTCACCGCAATCGCGGATGCTGCGCACCGTTTTGGCGTCATCCCATAAAGCCATCAGGTAACGGCCTTTGTAAGTTTCGCGCGGCGGCGCGACGCCGAGCGCCGCGCCGATTTTTTGCGCGAGTTCGGGTGCATTGAACGGTGTGACGGGGTCCGATGGCAGGGAGATGACGTGGTGGCCGTCGCGTCCGCGGTCCACCAACAGCGTGCCAGAACGCGTTTCAAAGGCAATGGATTTCAATTCAGGATCGAGGAATTCGAATACGGTCCAAGGACTGCCAAGTGTCGCATGTCCGCAAAGATCGACTTCCGCCTCTGGCGTAAACCAGCGCAGATCATACTTGCCGGACGCGGTCTTCACGAAGAATGCTGTCTCGGCGAGATTGTTCTCGTTGGCGATCTTCTGCATCAGCCCGGCGTCGATCCAACTTTCGAGTGGGATGACGGCGGCCGGGTTGCCTTCGAGCGCATGGCGCGCAAACGCATCGACTTGCCAGAGCTTCAGTTTCATCACGCAGCGCCTCCGAACAGGAAGCAAACTGTAACGTCACGGTTTTCGCGGCGACACAGGCGCGAACGCATAGCGGTCCGCGCACGGCGTCATATCACACACAAAAACTGGAGTTAGGCGCCTACCTGAACAACGCCGCGCTTGTCGCCCAGCGACTGCTTCATCTGCTGCTGCAGCTTTTCGAAGGCCCGGACTTCGATCTGGCGAACCCGCTCGCGGCTCACATTGTATTTCTGCGAGAGTTCTTCCAGCGTTGCCGGTTCGTCGCGCAGACGGCGGGCTTCGATAATGTCGCGCTCGCGTTCCGATAATCCGCCCATCGCACTGCGAAGCAGATCGTGGCGCTCGCCAAGTTCTTCGGCTTCGGCGAGCCGCGTTTCCTGATCGAGCGTGTCGTCGGCCAGCCAGTCCTGCCACTCGGACTCGCTGTCGGCGCGCATGGGGGCATTGAGCGAGGAATCTCCGCCGGACAGACGCCGGTTCATGTTGGTGACTTCTTCTTCGGGCACGGCCAGTTGTCGCGCGATTTCCTTGGTATGTTCCGGCGTCAGATCGCCTTCCTCGATAGCGCTGATCTTGGTCTTGGCTTTGCGCAGGTTGAAGAACAGCTTCTTCTGGTTCGCGGTGGTGCCCATCTTCACAAGGCTCCATGACCGCAGGATGAACTCCTGGATGGCAGCCCTGATCCACCACATCGCGTAGGTAGCGAGGCGAAAGCCTTTGTCCGGTTCGAAACGCTTCACGGCCTGCATGAGGCCGACATTGCCTTCGGACACGATTTCGGAAATCGGCAGGCCGTAACCGCGATAGCCCATCGCGATCTTGGCGACGAGGCGCAGATGCGAGGTGACGAGGCGACGCGCCGCTTCGGGATCTTCATGCTCCCGCCACGCTTTGGCGAACATGTACTCTTCCTGCGGATCCAGAAGCGGAAACTTCCGGATCTCAGTCAGGTACCGGGACAGGCCACCTTCGCCCTGAAGGGCGGGAAGACCGCGACTGCTCATTTTAACCCCTTTTTTCCGGAATTTGCGCCCAAGCAAGGCGAAAAGCGGACAGCGATTCCGGGAACTTGTGAGATGAGTTCAGCCCCCGATTATGGCTGAAATATGGGGCCGATCAGCCCAAATTCAAGCCTCGCAGAGCGTCGACCAAAGCTGTGAAATCGGATGGCCATTTGGCTTCAAAGCGCATCCTTTTCTGCAGACCGGGATGAAAAAAGCCCAGCAGCCAAGCGTGCAGCGCCTGTCTCGAGAAATTCGCGGCTTGTGCGAACGCGGCGGCTTCTGCCTCGGTCTTCGGGCGGGGCGGCCGATGCGCTTTGCCGTAAGTCTGGTCGCCGATCAGCGGATGACCGAAATGGGTCAGGTGAACGCGGATCTGGTGCGTGCGTCCGGTTTCCAGCCGGCATTCGAGAAGGCTGGCGAAAGGACGCGCGGGATCGCCGAACCGTTCCAGTACCCGATAATGCGTGCGCGCCTGCTTGCCCTGGCCGCGCAAGACCGCCATGCGTTTGCGGTCGAAGGGATTGCGCCCGATATTGCCTTCGATCACGCCATCGCCCGCGCGTGGGCTTCCCCACACTACGGCGTTGTAAGCACGATCGACGGTGTGGTTGGCGAACTGCTTGGCGAGGCTGGTCATCGCTTTTTCGGTTTTCGCGGCGACCAGCAAACCGCTCGTATCCTTGTCAAGACGATGCACAATGCCCGGCCGCGCCACACCGCCGATGCCTTTCAGCGACGGGCCGCAATGGGCAATCAGCGCATTGACGAGCGTGCCGTCAAGGTTTCCCGCGGCCGGATGCACGACGAGCCCGGCTGGTTTGTCGATAACGAGAAGTTCCTTGTCCTCGTAAACGATGTCGAGCGGAATATCCTGACCGATCGGCGTCGCGGGCGTGGGTTCGGGCACGCGCACGATGTAGCCCTCGCCCGGTT
>DATCFN010000110.1:0-6034 GCA_036509475.1 Rhizomicrobium sp.
GATAGCGGCCTGGTGGGCATCTATGCCGGCACCGGCGAAAAAGAATCCGAGGAAGTCTCCGCCGTCATCGCGGGCGAGATGGCTTCGCTCGCCATGAGCGCCAGCGAACAGGAAGTGGCGCGCGCCAAGGCGCAGTTGAAATCCAGCCTTCTGATGGGATTGGAACGTCCCGGTTCGCGCGCCGAAATGATCGCGGCGCAATTGTTCACCTTCGGCAAGCTCGTGCCTGTCGCCGAACTGACGGCCAAGCTCGATGCCATCGACGCCGCGTCGGTGCGGCGCTTCGGCGAACGCGTGATGACGACAGACAACCCCGCCACGGCCGCCATCGGCCCGGTCGAGAAATTCGAAAGCCATGCGCGCTTTGCGCAGCGCTTCGGCGAAACGCGGCGTGTGGCGGCCGAATGAATCAAGGTCCGATGGCATTCATGCGGGGGCTGACGTTCCCCGGCGGCCAGCAGCCCGTTATCAAGGGCGAAGGCGTTTATCTGCGTTATCCGCGCATGATCGATTATCTGCAGTGGTCGAAGCTGCGCGGCGAGAGCCGTGAATTTCTCTCGCCATGGGAGCCGGTCTGGGCGAGCGACGAACTCAGCAAGGGCGCCTTCCGCCGCCGCCTGAAGCGGTATCAGAAAGAGACACGGCTGGATTCGGCCTATGCGTTTTTTGTTTTCCGCAGCGAGGATGATGCACTGATCGGCGGCTGCACCCTGTCGAACGTGCGGCGCGGCGTCACGCAGTGCTGCGCGCTCGGTTATTGGGTGGGCGAGCGTTTTGCGCGTCAGGGCTATATGTTCGATGCGGTGCGCGCGCTGATTCCGTTCATTTTCGCGACACTGGGCATGCACCGAATCGAAGCGGCCTGCCTGCCGTCGAATGAGCCGTCGAGAAGCCTGCTCGCCAAAACCGGATTTCGTCAGGAAGGCGTTGCCCTGCGGTATCTGCAAATCAACGGCGAGTGGCAGGACCACGTCTTGTTCGCTTTGCTTGAGGATGAAGCCCGGTTAGCCTGACCGCTGCTTCGAACGCCACCGGAATTGGAAAAGCGTTGTTCAGATCGCTGACTATTGCTCTTGCGTTCGTTGCGGCGCTGTTTGCAGGTGTGGCCATCGCCGCGCCGGCGCCTCCGCCGCTGAACACACCGGAAAAAACCGGCGTGAACTTCGACGATGCGCGCCCCACAATGGAGTTGCGCGACTGGCTGAAGCTCTATCGCGCGCCGGCCAGTTCCGAGCAGGACGGATCGCTCTGGTACATGATGACCGCGATCAATCCGGCGGAGCGTCCCTCGACGCGCATCATATTCGCCGACCAGCCGCCCGGCGCCAGCCTGCGCATCATGCCCCGGCATGGGCCGTCGGCACTGCTGCAGGTCGCAAGTTCGGATGCCGGGGTGACGGTGGAGACAGCGCGCGCCTTTGGCCGCCATGCCTTCCTCGTCACCATTCCGCCCGCCACATCCGCCACCATCGCCGTTCGCATCATCAATGCGGACGCGCAGCCATCCGTTTTGGCGTGGACCATTCCCGCGCTGGTACAACACAACAGGCAGTTGGCGATATTTCTCGCCGCCGTCGCCGGTCTTATCGCGGCATCCATCGCCATCACCGCAGGTGTCGCCGTAATGACCGCGCATCTGGCGTCGCGTTGGGCCGCGATCGCTCTTTTCTGCGTCTTCGTCGTGGAATTGGCTGGCAGCGGATTGTTCGACAGCGGATGGATTGCCGTCGGCGGTCCTTACGGTTTTTCGGTGATGATGTCCGGCCTGACGCTTGCCGCTGGCTTCAGACTTGTCGATCTGGTCGCGCCGTTAAGCGATGTGTGGCCGAAGGGCCCGCTCTATCTGCGCTGGACGCTCCGCGCGTTGTTGGCGCTTTGCGCGCTGGCTTTTCTGGGGTTTCCGGGCGCGGCCGTATTGCTGCAGACATGCGTTGTGATCGGCAGCGCTGCGGTGACAGGCTATCTCATTCACCGTGGAATCGGCGGCGCGCAAGCAGCCCGCGTTGTCGCGCCGAGCGCCGCGGTGTTCTCGCTCGTGGCATTCGCCGCCGCTGTTGTGGCGCTGGGAGAATTTCAGAACAACCCCGCGGCATCCGCGATCATCGGCGGCTTCGCGGCCGCCGGCGCCGTGCTTTTGGCTCTCGCCATTTGCGCCGGCGAGGGTATTTCCATTCTTTCCGGAACACGCACGGTTCTCGTACCGGCACCTGTTCCGCAGTCCGCGACAAGTCCGGTGGCGTCCAGGAAATCCGAAGCGCCCGCGCTTTCCACCGATGCCAGTGCCGCGAGCAAGGCCATCGGCGCATCGCACCAAGGCGTGTTCGATCTGGATTTCGCGGGCGATACCATTCGGCTGTCGCCGGAAGCTGCCGTGCTGATCGGCATCGACGAAGGCGCCAAGACATTCGCGCACGAATCCTGGATCGCCCGCGTTCACACGGACGACCGCGATACGTATCGCCAGGCCTTGAGCGAGTACCGCAGTCATCCCGGCCTTGCGTTTCGTATCGAGTTCCGTGTTCGCAGCGAAAGCGGACGCTATCCGTGGTTCGAATTGCGCGCGACCATGATGGGCGAGCGGACGGTCGCGACACGTTGTCTTGGCCTGATGGCGGATGTCACGACGCGCAAGGAATCCGAAGCTGCGGTCATAGACCGCGCGTTGCACGATCCGCTGACGGGACTCGGCAACCGCATTTCGTTGATGGAAGAACTGGAGCAGCTCGGTCCCGATATTCGCGACGCCGCTTTCGCGCTTCTCGACATCGATCGTTTCAAATCCATTCATGCGAGCCTGGGCGATGCGGGCGGCGACAGCGTGCTTGTTGAAATCGCGGGGCGGTTGACGAAAAAACTCGGCAGCCGCGCGACGGTCTTCCGTGTCGGCGGCGATGCTTTCGCCATGCTCGCGCCAAAGATGGGTGCGCAGGCAGCGGCCATGGGCGGCGAGCTGATCGATCTTTGCAGCCATCCTTTCTCGCATCAGGGACGCGATGTCTTCGCTTCGGCCAGTGTCGGTGTGGTCTGGGGCCGCGACGCCGAAGATCCGCTGGAATTGCTCAAAAACGCGGAGTTGGCGCTACTGCAGGCGAAGCGGCAGGGCGGCGCGTCATCGCGGCTCTACTCGCGCGATCTGGAAGCCTTCGCGCCCGGTGATGCGGTGGCGCTGGAAACCGATTTGCGGCACGCGCTGGAGCAAAACCAATTCGATCTTTACTACCAACCCATCGTTCAGGTGCGCGATGGAAGCATAGCGGGTTTCGAAGCGCTGTTGCGCTGGCGCCATCCCACCAAGGGATTGTTGCTGCCCACCGAGTTTATCGGGCACGCGGAAGAAACCGGACTGATCGTTTCCCTTGGCCGGTTCGCGCTGGAACAGGCGGCGAAAGATCTTTGCGATTGGCAGCGTTATTTTCCCATCGACCCGCCGCTGTTTGTCAGCGTCAACGTCTCGCGCAGGCAGTTGCGTGATGCCCAATTCGAGTCACTGCTCAAATCGGTCGTCGCGCAAAATGATTTGCAGCCGGGCACGCTCAAACTCGAAATCACCGAAAGCGCCATTGCCACGAATGAGGACGCGAAGACCATTCTCGCCAATCTGAAAGCGATGGGCGTTGGCATCGGCATCGACGATTTCGGCACGGGGCTTTCGACATTGGGGCAGCTGAAAGACATTCCGTTCGACATGCTGAAGATCGACAAAAGTTTCCTGGCGCCCGGTCCCGACGGCGCCGTCATCCTCGAATCCATGCTCGCGATGGCGCGCGAGTTGAAGCGCGGCGTGGTGATCGAAGGTGTCGAAAGCGAAGACGATGCCGCGCGCGTTCAGGCCATGGACTGCGAATTCGCGCAAGGTTTCTACTTCAGCACGCCGCTACCGGCGGCGGAGGCGCTCAACTTCATCGCCCGGCACTATGGCGTGACTGCCCAGCCCGGCGAAGATATTGATTCAGGCGCGGCCAGCGCTGGTTGAAAGAACCGAAACGTCGATGCCCAGCTTGTGAAGAGCTGCGCTCCATTTGGCGTCCATTGCCGTATCGAACAGGATCGCCCGGTCGGCGTCGCAATGAACCCAGCCGTTATGACGGATTTCATTTTCGATCTGGCCCGCGCCCCAGCCCGAATAGCCGAGCGTGAACATGGCACGTGCCGGCCCGTGCCCGTCCGCCATTGCACGCAGCACGTCGAGCGTCGCGGTGAGGGATACGTCGTCGGTGACAGAAAGCGTGGATTCGTCACCTGCATAGTCGCCGCTGTGCAGAACGAAGCCGCGGCCGGTCTCAACCGGGCCGCCATATCCTATCGCAAAGTCCGGCGTGTTCGCCGTGACTTTGATGTCGAGCTTGCGCGCCATTTCCTGAAAGCCGAGCCCTTCAATGGGCCGGTTGATGATAAGTCCCATCGCCCCGTCTGCGGAATGCGCGCACATGAAGATGACGCTCTTTTCGAAACGCGGATCGGACATGCCGGGCAGGGCGATCAACAGTTTGCCTTCGAGAAAGCTTGTGCCTTCAACCGTGCGGGTGTCTTTCGCCATCGGGTGTAAATTACCACGCTCTTTTCCGCCCGCCAGCAAAACATCTGCTTTTCGCACCTTTCCGCGGAGCCGGCACTGGGCTAAAAGCGGCCCCGGCCAATTCAACAGGAGATGATTTCATGACAATCAAAGTGGGCGATAAAGTTCCTTCCGGCATGTTTATGGAAATGAAGGACGGCAAGCCGACGCCTATCACAACCGATCAACTTTTCGGCGGCAAGAAAGTCGTGTTCTTCGCACTGCCAGGAGCGTTCACGCCGACTTGCTCTGCCAAGCACGTTCCCGGCTTCGTGCAGCACGCTGCCGACATCAAAGCCAAGGGCGTCGACACCATCGCCTGCATGTCCGTCAACGACGCGTTCGTGATGGGCGCGTGGGGCGAACAGCAGAAAGCCGGCGACAAGGTTGTGATGCTCGCCGACGGCAATGGCGATTTCACACGCGCCATCGGTCTCGAAATGGACGGCACCAAGTTCGGCATGGGCAAGCGCAGCCAGCGCTTTTCGATGCTGGTTAACGACGGCGTCGTCAAGGAATTGAACGTCGAGGAGCCGGGCGCGTTCAGCGTGTCCAGCGCCGAACACATTCTGAAACAGCTCTAACGCACGCTTTCGATGGCCGCGCGGGCAAGGGCGTCCGCGCGGCTGTTTTCAACATGATCGGAATGGCCTTTCACCCAGCGCCACTTCACGTCGTGCGGCGCCAAGGCTTCTTCCAGCGCCAGCCATAGATCGTTGTTCTTGACCGGCTTCTTGTCCGCGGTTTTCCAGCCGTTCGCTTTCCAGCGTTTCATCCATTGCGTCGCGCCATCCATCAGGTAGCGCGAATCCGTATGGATCGTGACGGATGACGGCTTCGTCAGCATTCGCAGCGCCTGGATGGCCGCCATGATTTCCATGCGGTTGTTCGTCGTCGCCGCTTCGCCACCGGAGATTTCCTTTTCGTGCTTGCCGGCGCGCAGGATTGCGCCCCAGCCTCCGGGGCCAGGATTTCCCGAACAGGCACCGTCCGTGAAAATGTCGACGATGCTCATAGTCCATACTCTGCGGCGCTGCGCACGCTGGCATGAAAGCGCAGACGCTTGACGTAGTCGCGCGGATCCTTCGGCCGCACCAGTGCGGAGGGATCCGGATTGAGCCAATCGTAAAGGCGCGTCAGCAGAAAACGCAGCGCGGCGCCGCGCGCCAGCATCGGCAGTGCGGCGATTTCATCGGACGTCAGATCGCGATGTTGTCGGTAAGCGGACAGAAAGCTCTTTGCCTTGGTGATATTGAAAGCGCCGTCCTGTTCGAAGCACCAGGCGTTGAGCATCACAGCAATGTCGTAAGCGAACGAGTCGTTGCAGGCGAAGTAAAAGTCGATCAGGCCCGAGACCTCGCCGTTCACGAACAGGACGTTATCCGGGAACAGGTCGGCATGGATAATTCCCGATGGCAGCGAACTGGGCCACGCCTGCAGCCCATCCAGCGTGGATTGAATCAGCGCTGCCAAACCGGC
>DATCFN010000111.1:0-16705 GCA_036509475.1 Rhizomicrobium sp.
AGGCGACGTTGTCAATTACGCGCAGCGCATCGCCGCGTTCGCGCAGGATTTGAAAATCCCGACCGATGCCATCGTCGCCGGTTATTGGCCGATGGGCGATGAGGCCGATCCGCGCGAACTCATGGCGGCGCTCGCCGCGCGCGGACATGATCTGGCTCTTCCACGCGTCGAATCCAAACACGCGCCGCTTGTCTTTCATCGCTGGCGTGAGGGCGACGCTCTGATCGCCCACAAACTCGGCATGTCGGAGCCGCATGTGGACCGCGCCATCGTCGTTCCCGACATCGTGCTGGTGCCGCTGCTGGCGTTCGATGCGGAGGGGTATCGGCTGGGTTATGGCGGCGGCTTCTACGACCGGACCCTCGAAGCCTTGCGCGCGAAACACACGATCCATGCCATCGGGATCGCCTATGCCGGTCAGGAAATAAAGAGCCTCCCCCATGAAAGCCATGACCAGCGGCTGGACGCCGTGCTAACAGAAACCAGCATTCGGCATTTCAGGCAGGCATGAGAATTCTTTTCATCGGCGATGTGATCGGCAAACCGGGACGTGACGTGCTCTCGGCGGAACTGCCGCGCCTGATCGATGTGTTGAAACTCGATTTCGTGATCGTCAACGGTGAGAACGCGGCGGGTGGCTTCGGCATCACGCGCGCCATCGCCAATGATTTCTTTGCGCTCGGCGTCGATTGCATCACCACCGGCAATCACTGGGCCGACCAGCGCGAGATTCTGAATTTCATCGCCGACGAAGACCGCGTGCTGCGGCCGCGCAATCTTCCCGCCGGCGCGCCGGGCAAAGGCGCCAATCTCTATCAGGCACGCAGCGGGCAGAACGTGCTCGTCGTGGCGCCGCTCGGCCGCGTCTTCATGGAGCCGCAGGACGATCCCTTCGCCGCCGTGGAGAGCGAATTGAACGCCTGTCCGCTGGGCGAAGCGGCGGATGCCATCGTCGTGGACATGCACGCCGAGGCCACGAGCGAGAAAATGGCGATGGGCTATTTCTGCGATGGCCGCGCCTCGCTGGTCGTCGGCACCCATCAGCATATTCCGACCGCCGATGCGCAAATCCTTCCCGGCGGCACGGCGTATCAGACCGATGCCGGCGCCTGTTGCGATTACGACAGCGTTATCGGCATGGAAAAGTTCGAGCCGCTCAACCGCTTCACCCGCAAACTTCCCGGCAACCGCTTCACGCCCGCAATGGGACCGGCGACGTTGTGCGGCGTGTTCGTGGAAACCAACGCCAAAGGCCTGGCCGCGCGTATCGAGCCGGTACGCGTCGGCGGTCGGTTGAAGCAGACGATTCCAGACATTTAGCCATACCCGCGCGGCGAGCGCGGTTGAAAGCGCGCGCGCGAAGGCCGATCTTTCCCCGGACAGCTATCGCGGGAAAACACACATGGAATATCGGCAATTGGGACGTTCGGGCTTCAATGTCCCGGTCCTGAGTTTCGGCACCGGCACGTTTGGCGGCAAGGGTGGGCTTTCGGCGTGGGGTTCGTCGGACGCTGACGAGGCGACGCGGCTCATAGACATCTGCCTCGATCACGGCCTCACCATGTTCGACAGCGCCGACATCTATTCCGGCGGCGCGTCGGAAGAAGTTCTGGGCGCGGCGATCAAAGGCAAGCGCAACCGGCTCTTGATCTCCACCAAGGCGACGTTCCGCTCCGGCCCCGATGCGAACGATGTCGGCTCATCGCGCTTTCATCTGACGCGCGCGGTGGACGCGGCGCTGAAACGCCTCGGCACCGATCACATCGATCTGTTCCAGCTTCACGGCTATGACGCCAAGACGCCGCCGGAGGAAGTTCTCTCCACGCTCGACACGCTGATCCGCAGCGGCAAGATCGGTTACATCGGCGTTTCCAATTTTTCCGGATGGCATCTGATGAAGGCGCTGGCGACGGCGGACCGCTACGGCCTGCCGCGCTTCGTCGCCAACCAGACATATTATTCGCTCGTCGGCCGCGACTATGAATGGGAGTTGATGCCGCTGGGATTGGATCAGGGCGTCGGCGCCGTTGTGTGGTCTCCGCTCGGCTGGGGCCGTCTCACCGGAAAAATTCGCCGTGGTAGTCCGCCGCCGGAAACCAGCCGCCGCAACATCAAGGCGTCGAACGACATGGGACCGCCCGCGGATGACGAGCACGTTTATAATGTTGTCGACGCGCTGGACATCGTGGCAAAGGAAACCGGCAAGAGCGTGCCGCAGATCGCGCTCAACTGGCTGCTGCAACGCCCCACCGTGTCCACGCTGGTCATCGGTGCGCGCAACGAAGAACAGCTCAAGGCCAATCTCGGCGCTGTCGGATGGAACCTGACGCCGGAGCAGGTGAAGGTGCTCGACAAGGCCAGCGCGGTGACGCTCGCCTATCCCTATTGGCACCAGAGGCAATTCAAGGAACGCAACCCTTTCCCGACGCGGGTGTGATGCTGCCGTCTCTCTTCGTTTCGCATGGCGCGCCGACGCTGCCTTTCGACGATGTGCCGGCGCGCGCGTTTCTAAAAACGCTGGGCGAAGGATTGCCGCGTCCCAAAGCCATTGTGATCGCGACAGCGCATTGGGAGACGGCGGCGCCGGCCGTCAATCGCGTCCCTGTAAACGACACGATCCATGACTTCTCCGGTTTTCCGAAATCGCTTTACGAATTGCGCTATCCCGCGCCGGGCGATGCCGAACTCAGCGATGCGGTTGCCGATCTTCTGAAGGCGCATGTCGATGACCGGCGCGGTCTGGATCATGGCGCATGGGTGCCGCTGATGCTGATGTATCCGGCGCATGACATTTCGGTCGTGCAGATCGCTGTGCAGCCGCAGATGGGCGTGGCGCATCACATTGCGATGGGCCGTGCGCTGGCACCGTTGCGTGATGACGGCGTGCTGGTGGTGGGATCGGGCAGCTTCGTCCACAATCTGCGCGCGCTGGACCGGCGCGGTTTCGATGCGCCGGAACCGGACTGGTCGACGCAGTTCTCCGACTGGATGAACGCTGCGCTACAGACGCGCGACGACGATGCGCTGATCCACTATCGTGAGCGCGCGCCGCATGCCGCCATGGCGCATCCGCACGAAGAACATCTGTTGCCGCTGTTCGTCGCCTATGGCGCGGGCGGCGAAGCGGAGCGCATCCACGCCAGCGCAACCTTCGGCAGCCTGCGCATGGATGCCTATTCTTTTGCCTGAAGAAATCTCGCGCACCCGCAATTCCGGTCAAGCGCCGCATAGCGCAGCCCGCTAATATCGCCTTGCACAATCGGAAGGTAGGCGATGTCGCTGACCAACAAGGCGCTGTTCATCATCGAGCGCAATCTCAACCGTGATCTGTCGCTGGCGGAGATCGCGAAGAATTGCGGCGTCTCGCGCTTTCATCTGGCCCATGCGTTCGGCGAATCCACAGAGCTTTCAGTGATGGAATATGTGCGCGGGCGGCGGCTGACCGAGGCGGCCTATGCGCTGGCCTCCGGTGCGGCCGACATCCTCGGCATCGCGATGGACAGTGGCTATGCCAGCCACGAAGCGTTCTCCCGCGCCTTCAAATCGCAATTCGGCAAGACGCCGGAAGACGTGCGCAAAGCCGAATCCATATCCGGCCTCGCATTGATCGATCCCATCCGCCATCTGGAGTCCAACAGGATGAAACTCAAAGAACCGCGCTTTGAAGATGTGGGCGAACTTCTGTTCGTTGGGCTGGGCGAGCGCCGAACCTATGGCGACGTGAAGGATATTCCGGGCCAGTGGCAGCGCTTCATGTCGGGACCGTGCCAGCAGATAGAACACCGCACGCCGTCGATCCCCGTCGGCGTCAGCACGCGCGATGCGGACGGCGAGATGGTCTATGTCTGCGCCGCGGAAGTGACCCGCTTCGGCAAAATCCCCGACGGACTGATGGCCGTCACGCTTGCGCCCGCGCGCTACGCGGTGTTTGCGCATGACGGCCACATCACGGCGTTGCAGCAGACCTATGTGGCGATCTGGAACGAATGGTTCGCGGCTAGCGACCTCACGCCCGCCGAAGCGCCCGGCTTCGAGCGTCATAACGCGACATTCGATCCGCGCACCGGCAATGGCGGCGTCACCATCTGGATTCCAGTCGCCTCAGTTTCGAGGTGAGGGTAAGCAGTGTATAAATCGCCTCGCGCATCGTCGCGCGGCCTGCGGGGGCATGTCAGTGGATCATCGGGTCATCGTCGCGAACGCGTTTCGCATATTCGGCGTCCTGCTGGGTTTGCCGGCGGCAGTCGTGCTGATCAAGCTCGTCGTCGATTTTGCAACACTCCATTCCGCGCCGCCGGTGCAGCCGGCGCATCATCTCGATGTCGGGACGTACGGTATCGTCGCGCTGCTCTCCTATGGCGCGCAAGGAATGGGTGCGCTGCTCGGTTTTCTGGGAACGCTGGCGGTTTTTGCCGCGGTGTTGATCGGGATTGCCGCCGCGTTGGCGTTGGGCTTTGCGATCCTGCTCTATTTCACCAGCAGGGGAATTGGCAGAGGCCAGTCCTGGGCGCGCGTGACCGCGATTTTGATTTCCATTTTCTTCTTGTTGTCATGGATCGGCGCGCTGTTCGCGGTGCAGCGCGATTTCATCGCCGTCGCCTGTGGCGGGGTCGCCCTATCGCTTTACGCCTTGTGGGTTCTGGGCTGGAAATACGCCCCTCCGGTCGCGCGAACGGGAACTTAGCGCCCGCCCAACCCTTACATCCGCATGCGGGGATTTCACGAAATCTGGGACATTACGCGCGCCAGCGTGGATGCCTTCATCGAAGACGACGCGCTCACCCGTGGCGCGGCCATCGCGTTCTTTGCGACCTCGGCGTTCGCGCCGGTGCTTTACATCGCCACCGCCATTGCCGGCCTCGTCTTCGGACGCGAAAAGGCGACCGGGGCGATCACCCATGAGATCGGCGCGCTGATCGGCGCGAGCGGACAAAAACTTCTATGGGCGGCGCTGCACAATTCCGTCGGCTGGGGCGACAAGCTCTGGCCGAACGTCATCAGCGTGGCGCTGCTCATCGTCACGGCGTCTGGCATGTTCAACGAGATGCAATCGGCGCTCAATATTATCTGGAAGGTCGAGAGCAAGGGACTGAACATCTGGCTGCTGTTTCGCGCGCGCATCGCCAGCTTGGGGCTGGTGCTGGCGCTGGGATTTCTGCTCCTGATCTCGCTGGTGACGACGACGGCGATCCACGCGCTGGGCGACAGTATCCGAAACTATCTGCCGTTCACCGGCGCTATTGCCGGCACGATCAATTTCGCGGTGTCGTCCGTGCTGATCGCGCTGCTTTTCGCCGCGATCTATAAAGTGCTGCCGGATCGCGCGCTGCAATGGCGCGACGTCATCACCGGCGCCATCGGCACGACGCTGTTGCTCGAGGCGGGGGAATATCTGATCGGCCTCTATCTCGGCAATTTCGCCGTCGGCGCGCGCTACGGCGCGGCGGGCGGTCTGATCGTTCTGCTGACATGGCTCTATTATACCGCGCAGGTGTTTCTGCTCGGCGCGGAGTTCACCAAGGTCTATTCCCTGAGCCGCCGCTCCACCGCGCCGCCGCCCAAAGACATCGCCCGGCCGATAGCGCCGGACGGCCAACCATTGGAACAGGCAGAGCGCTCCCGAATAACCGATTTGTAATTTAAGATGCGATTGACCGCCTCTGCGGGCGCCGAAAGGATGCTTGCAGTTGCGATTGCTTCGCGCGTCGTGATTTTTGCTCGGGGGCAAATGCTTTTTCATTGCGAATCCGTGCGCGCCATTCCCGCGGGAATGGGACGGCGCCGTGCTCCGACCTTGCGGCCGAATTGTCCCCGCCTGTTTCCACGCAATTCCACGCATGAGGGCGACGGACCATGAACGGATTACTCCTGGCGATCGTGTTTGTCGGCGGCGCAGTGGCCTACGCCATTGGCGGCGTGCTGCTGACGCGAAAATACGTCCATCACCATGTCGCGGAGGGCCACAACGACGTGCTGGTGCCGCTGTTTCTCACGGCCGGCGTGATCTACGCGGTGCTGCTGGGCTTCATGGTCGTGGCAGTCTGGGAATCCTACGACGCGGCGCATGAAACCGCAGCGACCGAAGCGGCGACGCTGGTGCCGCTCTACCGGCAGACGTCCGACATGGCGCCGATTCCGGGCGCCAAAATGCGTGCGGTGATCCGCCAATATGCGGAATATGTCGTGAGCGACGAATGGAAGAGCCTGGAGACGACGGGCCATGCCAGCGAAAAGGCGCGCAAGGCCAGCGGTGATATTCTGCGCGTTTACGCGACGCTCAGTCCCATCAACAAGATTCGCGAAATCATCGACGCACAGTTTCTCAGCACCTATTCCGACGTGCTGATCGAACGCAACAAGCGGTTGATGCAGGCGACGGAGTCGCTGTCGTGGGTGATGTGGCTGGGGGCCATCGGCGGCGCCGTGGTGGTGATCGGCATGAGCTTCATCATCTACATGGACAACTGGTGGCCGCATGTCCTCATGGTTTGCGTCATGTCGGCGCTCATCGGCATGCTGCTCTTTATGATGGCGGTGTTGAGCCGGCCCTTTGTCGGGCCGCTGGCGCTGGAATCGGCGCCATTCGAGGCGTCGCTCAAGGTCTTCGACGACGTGGACAAAGGCAATTAGGAGAGAGCGATGCGTGTCAGCACATTGGCCGAGCGGACAGCCGGCGACGTCGAACTCGGTCCCATCTATGCGAGCGTCGAGGGCGTCAACGAAGAGTCCTATGAGGAATGCCTGCACGAACTCAAGAAGAAGGCGGCCGCGCTGGGCGCGACCGCCATCATCGACTTGAAGCTCGTCCAAAGTCAGTTCCAGTGGAACCAACGCACCAGCCTTCTCGCAACGGCGATGAAGGTTGGTTAGGGACTAACGCACGCCCACCGCGTTGCGATCGTCTTCTTCGCGCGCGACCACGGCCGCCAGCATCGCGACCATCGCGCCGAAGAGAAGCGAGGCTGCGATCCACAGGCTGGCATAGCTTGCGGTCTTGCGCGCGACATCGGCGGCTTTGCGGGTGTTCGTCTGCAGGTCGGCCTGAAACGCATCGACGCGGCTGGCAGCATCGTTGGTGGACAGACCGGTCTGCGCGGCCACCAGCGCCGTCAGGCGCGCCTGATCGGATGGCGTAAGCTGTTCGCCATTTGCAATGTCAGCGTCGATGATACGGCCGGCTTCCGCGCGCGCAGCGGTATCGCCGGCGATCGCGCCGGATGTCGCTCTGGCGGGACGAAACAGCCCGTCGACGAGATACGCCGTGGACGACGACGTCTCTTTCGACCCGGATGCAGCGCCATACAGCGCGGCATTGGTCGCGCTGGTGGAAGCGGCTGTCATTCCCGCGAAGGCGATCACGATCAATGTGGCAAGCACGGTCACAGCCCATGCGACGAGGCCATGCGCTGCGGCGCGAAGCTCTTCCTGTCTGGGTGTTTCGATCAACGGTCCAAGGAAGCGGCCGGCAAGATGGCCGCCCACGGCAAAGCCGAAGGCCTGCGCCGCGAGGAAGTAAATCGCGCCACCGGTCAGGAAGGCAGGCACGGACGGCCCGCTATGTGTCAGGGGATGCACCAGAAGCAGGCCGAAGCCCGAACCCAGTGTGAGAAGGAAAAACGTGACGGCGGTCGCGGCAACGCCGCCCGCAATCGCAAGACCCCAGGAGAAGCGGTGTCCCGTACTGGGTTCGTTATTTTCGGCAATGACAAGTGTGTCGGTCATTTGAGCCATCCTTCATGTCTGGAATGGGCGCACGCGGCGCCACAGGAACGGGTTGCCTTAGGCGTGGCCCGTTATCAGCCAGAGAATGATGATGATCGGAATCGGCACGCCGACGAGCCAAAGACATCCAGAGCGCATAATTTCCCCCGTTGGTTGGTTCGCGCTTGCGAACATGGTTCTGGTTACAACGGCGTAGAGGGAATGCGGTTCCCATACGCGTGCGCGAAGCGCCGCAGCCTTTTGCCGGGCGCTTCGCTTTCACGGCGTTGGACTATGCGGCCTGGGTGAGCGCTGGCGTTTGCGCCGCCATCCCATCCAGCGTCGCGGCCACACCATGCACGACCGCGGCAATGCGCACCGCCGCCTGAATCTGTTCGGCGGTGATGCCGGCATCGCGCAACACCTTCTCATGCGCGTCGATGCACATGCCGCAGCCATTGATCGCGGACACGGCCAGCGACCACAATTCGAAGTCCGCTTTGTCCACGCCGGACTTGCCGATGACGTTCATGCGCAGTTTCGCAGGCATCTGGCGATAGTCCGCCGACGACGACAGATGCGTGAAGCGGTAGTAGATATTGTTCATCGCCATGATGGAGGCTGCGGCGCGCGCCGCGTTCAGCGCTTCGGGCGTCAGCCTGGGCGCAAACTCCGCCGTGATCGCGGCAATCGTTTCGGCATTGCGCGCCGCCAGCGCGGTGGCGATGAAGGTTCCGGCGCGCTGCTGCTCCGTTAGCGACGGTTCGGCCGCCAGCGATGACAGGTTGAGCTTCAGATCCTTGACATAGTCTGGCAGGCGCTCTTTGAGCGTTTCGAGAGTCATGATTTTTTCCTGAGAGCGAGATGAGGGAGAAGGGAACTCCGCGCCAGCCGGAGGGGCATCAAGCCGGCGCGGGGTCCATGTGCGCAGTCCGGCTGGGGCTTAGCCAATGGACTGCACGGAAAATCATTACGCTGCCTTCAATACGTCTTGACCCTTCTGCCAGTTGCACGGGCACAGCTCATCGGTCTGCAATGCATCAAGCACGCGCAAAACCTCCTGCGGATTACGCCCGACCGACAGATCGGTCACGTAAGCAAAGCGGATGATGCCTTCGGGATCGACGATGAAGGTCGCGCGCTGCGCCACGCCTTCGGCCTTGTCGAGCACGCCCAGCGCCGTCACCAGTTCGCGCTTCACGTCGGACAGCATGGCGAAGGGCAGGTTCTTCAGATCGGCATGGTTCTGACGCCAGGCCAGATGCACAAATTCGCTGTCGATGGAGGCGCCGTAGATCACCGCGTCGCGATCCTTGAAGTCACCGTTGACCGCGCCGAACCCGGCGATCTCGGTGGGGCAGACAAACGTGAAATCCTTCGGCCAGAAGAACACGATCTTCCATTTGCCGGCATCGGAGGCCTGGTCGAAGTCGCGGAATGCGGTGTTGGGATCGGTCGATACGACGCCCTTCACGGAGAAATCGGGGAATTTGTCGCCAACGGTCAGCATGGGTCTTTATCCT
This sequence comes from Rhizomicrobium sp., assembly GCA_036509475.1. GTDB lineage: Bacteria > Pseudomonadota > Alphaproteobacteria > Micropepsales > Micropepsaceae > Rhizomicrobium. The sequence continues at coordinate 9,225 of DATCFN010000111.1, forward strand.
TCAAGGCCCGGTGGGCCGGGCGGGTTTGGGTGAGGGTCGACTTTCCGGCCACCTCACAGATGCGAGTCATAATTAGAAGTATTCTAATATAAATACAAGAGGCAAGGGTGCGGCAGGCGGGCGCGGGCCGGAATTGCGGCAATTCCGGGGTTTTCAGTGTTCCTCCGAAACCCGGCAGCCTCAGACCCGTTTCCTCAGGGAAGGGGAAGCTGGTCCTGTGTTTCAGCGGGGCTTCGAAAAAGGAGTTCCACTATGTCCACATCGAAATCCGCGTTGCGTGCTGTTCTGTTTGCCGGTGCCGTTGGCCTGGCGTTCGCGGCCTCGCCTGCGAATGCGCAAGACAGCGGCCGCTACAGCAACGCCGCCTATCAGGATTCGGAAAGCGTCCAGGTGACGGCGCCGCGTTTTCGCGTCGACAGCAGCAGGCTCAACGGCCCGCTGGAGAGAATCTCGCTGTCGACAAGCGTGCGTTATGACGATCTGAATCTGCGCACGCGCCGCGGCGCGCGCATGTTGAAATGGCGCGTGCGCGACAGCGCGCAGCAGGTCTGCACGCAGCTCGGCGAGGCCTATCCGGTCTATCAGGCGAACGGAACGTCCTGCTACAAAACCGCGCTTCAGAACGGCAGCCTGCGGGCCGATGCGGCAATCCGCGATGCACGCGACTATCCGCGCAATTACCGCAGCTAGTACCACTGCCTTCGTGACAAAGACTCCGCCAGTTCGTTCCGGCGGAGTTTTTTTTACGCTTTAGCGCGAAGGCTTCAGGCAGCCGCGACGTCTGTTTTTGTCGGCGCGAGATAGTGACCAAAGAATATCCGCGCCAGGAACAGAAGCACGGCGGCCGCACCGATGATCGCACTATGCAGCAGCCAGAACTGCATGCCGGACATTTTGTCCAGCAAGCCGCCGAGATAGCCGATCAAATTGTTGCCGATGAAAAGATGCAGGTAGTAGATCGCGATCATGATGCCGCCCAAACCTTTTGGCGCGGCGCGCGAATAAAGCGCCAATCCCACGGGGAAAACCATCGAGAAGCCGGTATCGTTGATGGCGTGGAATGCGATCGCCCACCACAGCGGCACGGGATGGCCGGTCTGCACCACGATCTGCGAGAACAGCGCCAGCGTCAGCGGGGCAAACGCGCTGATCGCCGTGCCGATGGCGATCTTGGTGATCTCCGCCGGTTCTTCCCAACGCCGCCCGTACCAGCGCCAGAAGGCGATGACGCCGATCATCAGGAAGGTGCTCACCACCGCGTCGATGGAGAACATCCAGCTTGTCGGCATCGTGCCGCCGAACATCGCCAGATCGTAATTCTTCTCGGACCAGATGAGATACGCATTGAATATCTGCTGGTTGCCGACGGCGGACATCGCCAGCACCGGCAGCAGCGCCACCAGAATCGCGATCACGCCCCAATCGCGGCGGGCCAGCGGCGGACGCTCCACCGCGCCCACGTCTTTCTTTTGCACCAGAACTTCGGGCGGATAGGCGTAGCGGCCAAAAAGATAGATGACGAGGCCGATCAGGATGCCAACGCCCGCGGACGCGAAGCCCCATGTCCAGCCGACTTTCTCGCCCAGCGTGCCAGTGATGAGCGGCGCGATGATCACCGCGATCTGAATACCGAGAAAGTAGATTTGAAATCCATCGGCTCTGCGCGGATCGTCGATGGAATAAAGATCGCCCACCTGGGCTGCGATATTGCCTTTGAAGCAGCCGACACCGAACAGCAGCGCGAAGATGCCGATGAGGAATGTCGACTCCAGGCAGAGCAGGAAATATCCCGCCGCCATCAGGCTCGCGCCCAGCGCCACCGTCGCGGTGCGCCCGATCAGGCGGTCCGCGATATAGCCGCCCAGAAGCGGTGTCAGATAAACCGTCGCCGCGTAGAATCCGACAAGCGCGGACGCGAGCGCGGCGAGATCCAGCTTGCCGTAAATATGTTCCAGGAAATGGCGGAACGGTTCGATGCCCCAGACATGGTCGATGACGCCCGGCTTGAACAGAAAGTGGCTGAGATACAGAACCAGCAGCGCCTGCATGCCGTAATAGGCGAAGCGTTCCCAGAATTCGGATGCCGAGAGCCAGCCGAGGCCCGGCGGATGGCCGATGAAGGTTGTGATCGTTCTTGTCCGTGCCTGGAACTGTTCCAGCGCGGAAGGGGCCTTTGCGTCGCTCAACTCATCACCAGCTTTGAAAGCGCAGGCAATCTCCGCGAGTGGCCCGTGCTTGGCAAGTCAAGAAGTGTTGTGGAGCCGGTTACTGCCGCAGCAGGGCCGCACCCGCAATCACCAGTTCGGCGAAGATCAGAAGGACGATGAGAATTTCCAGCCGCGCGGAACGCGCCGTGTCGATGATGTCGGTGAACGTCTCGGCCGCCGAACCGACGACCGCAACGTTGCCGTTCAGCAACGTGCCGCGCTCCACGATTTCATATTCGTCTTCCAGCCGGGCATAGAAACGCTCCAGTTCCGGGTGCTCCCACAGCGCGTCCGGCTTTTCGGCGAAGGCGATGCGGCCCGACACGCGATGTTGCGCCAGCAGCGCCGCGCCGATCAATTTCAGAAGCGGCTTGCGCGCGGTCGGCAGCTTGCCTTTGGTGGCGAGCGCATCCGCCGCCGGCTCGATCGTATCGAAAACGGACGCGATCTCCCGTTCGTAACGCGCCAGCGCCACGCTCTTGGCCAGAACATCCGCGAGCACCAGCACATGCGCCAGCGAAAGCTCGCCGACATGCAGCGTGCCGTCGGGCATGGGGCCTTCTTCGCGGCCGGGAAACAATTCTATCGAAACGCGCTCTTCCTCAACGGGCTTGGCGTTTGCCACATCGCCCGCATATTGCGCGAGCACCGCGTCTTCGGCCTCGGGCGGCAGGCCGATCAGCACGACCGCGCCGTAACGGAAAATGACGACGAAGCCTTCGCCCTCGCGAAAGCAGAACGGCGTCGTCGACAGCACGCGGGTATAGCGGGCGCGATCGATGACCAGCCTGTCGCCCAGAAGGACGGCACGGGCGCGCAAAGGAGCCAGGACCGTGCTGGTGGACGGGCCGGGCGTTTGCTCCATGATGCTTTCGCTGCTTAACCTGTTACCCGTGCCGGATCGCGCGCACTTTCCGCACGCGCCGCAGCCTTGGCAAGACAGCGCGCCTTGCGCTCTATTGTGCCCCGGGAACACCGGAGCCGCTCATGCGTTCCGGTGTTTGGGTGTTCTTCTTTCACCGTCCGGGATTTTCCGTTTCCGGGTCGATGTGTTCCGCGGGGCTTGCGTGAATATTTTCTGGATAACGCGGGGGATGATGCATTGCCCGCGTTTCTGACCGGCGGCGGCGAGATGGCATCTCGCATCCTTGCCCATGACTGGTCTGCAACGCTTGGGCCGGTGGCAGACTGGCCGCAAAGTTTGAAGACCGCCGTCGGCGTGGCCGTCCATTCCCCCGTACCCATTGTGATGCTGTGGGGCACGGATGGCGTCATGCTTTATAACGACGCCTATTCGGTCTTCGCCGGCGGCCGTCACCCGCAGCTTCTCGGCAGCAAGGTGCGCGAAGGCTGGCCCGAAGTCGCCGACTTCAATGACAATGTGATGAAAGTCGGACTCGCGGGCGAGACGCTGTCATACAAAGATCAGGAACTGACCCTGTACCGCACGGGAAAGCCCGAACAGGTCTGGATGAATCTGGACTATTCGCCGATCATGGACGAAAGCGGAAAGCCCGGCGGTGTCATCGCAATCGTCGTGGAAACCACCGAGCGCGTGCTGGCGGAACGTTCCGCCGCGCTGGAAAAAGAACACCTCGTACAAAGTGAGCAGCGCCTGCAGGTAGCGCTTTCGGCCGGCAGTGGCGTCGGCATTTGGGATTGGGATGTTCAGGCCGATCGCGTCTTCGCCGATGAGCGGTTCGCGCGGCTATATGGCGTGCCGTTGGACCGGGCGCTGGCCGGGGCGCCGCTTGCGGAATTTTTTGCGGTGATACACCCCGACGATGCCAAGCGCATCGAGGCGCCTATCGCACGCGCGCTCGAAACCGGTGGAGAGTTCTCCGAGGAATACCGGCTGATCCAACCCGATGGAGATGTCCGCTGGGTTCTGGCGCAGGGCAAAGTGAAGCTTGACGAAAATGGCAACGCGTTACGTTTTCCCGGCGTCAGTTTCGATATTACCGCGCGAAAAAAAACCGAAGCCTTGCTGCTCGCCAGCGAAGCGCAGTTTCGCGGTTTTGCGCAGGCGATGCCCAATCAGGTTTGGGCCGCGACGCCGAAGGGACAGCTCGACTGGTTCAACGATCAGACTTTGCAGTACAGCGGATTGGATTTCGAACGTCTGTCCGTCGAAGGCTGGGCCAGCATGGTACATCCGGACGATATTGGAGCGGCCGCGGCGGCATGGGCGGCGGCGCTGGCCAGCGGCAAAAACTACGAAACCGAGTTTCGCCTGCGGCATGCGGACGGCGTGTGGCGTTGGCATCTGGCGCGCGCCGTGCCGGTTCTCGACGACGCCGGAACGATCTTGCGCTGGATCGGCACCAACACCGATATCGACGACCAGAAGGCGACGGCCGCGGCATTGCGCGAACTCAACGTGGATCTCGAACGCAAGGTCATCGAACGCACGCAGGCGCGCGGCCTTACCTGGCAGGTGACGCCGGACCTCATGGGCGCGCTCAACAGCCAGGGTTATTTCGAAACCTCCAACCCCGCATGGCAGGCGATGCTGGGATGGTCGGAAGACGAAGTTGCGCACATGTCGATCTTCGAAATGCTGCACCCCGACGATCTGGAGAGGACGCGCGAAGGCTTTGCGCTCACGCAGATCGGCCAGCCGGCGATCCGCTTTCCCAATCGTTATCGCTGCAAGGACGGAAGCTACCGCTGGATTTCCTGGGTCGGCGTTCCCGAAGACGGCATGGTCTATTGCACCGGCCGCGACATCACCGAGGAGCGCGAGAAAGAAGCCGAACTGCTGCTCGCGCAGGATGCGCTGCGCCAGGCGCAGAAGATGGAAGCGGTGGGCCAGCTCACCGGCGGCATCGCGCATGATTTCAACAATCTGTTGCAGGGCATCATCGGTTCGCTGGACCGCGTGCAGCATCGCATCGCGGCGGGACGGCATGGCGATGTCGACCGTTTCCTGAAAGCGGCCGTCGATGCCGCCAACCGCGCCGCGGCGCTGACCCATCGGCTGCTCGCCTTCTCGCGCCGCCAGACGCTCGATCCGCGGCCGGCCGATGTGAACCGCCTCATCGGCGGCATGGAAGAATTGATCCGCCGCACCATGGGCCCGGAGATCGGTGTGGCGGTCGTTGGCGCCGCCGGGTTGTGGCCGGTGCGCGTGGATGCTTCGCAGTTGGAGAACACGCTCCTCAACCTGTGCATCAATGCGCGGGACGCGATGCCCAATGGCGGCAAGCTCACCATCGAGACGGCGAACAAATGGATGGATGCGCGCGCCGCGCGCGAGCGCGAGCTGCCCGAAGGCGAGTATGTCACGCTCTGCGTTACCGACACCGGCACCGGCATGTCGCCCGAAGTGATCGAACGCGCCTTCGATCCGTTCTTCACCACCAAGCCGCTGGGTCAGGGCACGGGGCTGGGCCTGTCGATGATCTACGGTTTCGTGCGCCAGTCGGGCGGGCAGGTGCACGTCCATTCGCAGATCGGCAAGGGCACGACGATGTGTCTTTATTTCCCGCGCCATTCCGGCAACGCCGAAGACGGCGATGACGCATCTGTTTCCGGCGAAGCGGTCGAGCCGGGTTTCGGCGAAGTGGTGCTCGTCGTCGACGACGAAGCGACGGTGCGCATGCTGGTGACGGAAGTCCTGCTCGAAGCGGGATACAAGACCATGGAAGCGCCGGACGGCCCCGCCGCCTTGCGCATCCTGCAATCGGGCGTGCGCATCGATCTTCTGATCACCGATGTGGGATTGCCCGGCGGCATGAACGGCCGGCAGGTCGCGGACGCAGCGCGCGAGCTACGCAAGGATCTGAAAATACTTTTCATCACCGGCTTCGCCGAGAACGCCGCCATCGGCAACGGCCATCTCGGCGCCGGCATGGAAATCCTCGCCAAACCCTTCGCGATGAGCACGCTAGGTAGCAAAGTCCGCGAGATGCTGGAGCGGTGAGGGGTTAGGTGGTTGCCGCGCTCAGGCGATTGGACGCTAGGTCGATGGCCACGCTGACAAATTATCAGATAAATTTCCTATTTCGGCTTGAAATTCCCATAAATGTTCTTTATTTGTTCTCCATAACCAACGGAGAACCCCGCCCCATGCCGACCTAACGCCGCCGCAAGAACAGACAGGTAAGGGCGCTCACTTGCGGGCGACCCGCGCACCAGGCGGTAGGCCGGAGAGGGCTCCAGCCGTCCGGGGCATGAAAACCGGGGAGGTTGAAGCGAAGGTGCTTGTGGTTGGCCTGAAAGATGGCCTGCCGGCTGTGTAGCGAATGACCGGAAGGCTCCGCGGGGTAGTGCTCGCCGGGGCCTTTCTTTTATGGGGCTTTTTTATTTGGTCGCTCTGCCGCGCGGCAACGCTCCGGCCCCCTTGTCTCTGCGGGCCGCCAACGGCTATCTCACCGCCGCGAATAACAGAAGAACAACAGGAGCGTTCCCGAGAGGGAGAGCGACCAAAAAATATGGCCGGTCATAGTCAGTTCAAGAACATCATGCATCGCAAGGGGCGCGCCGATAAGGAACGCTCCAAGGCGTTCTCCAAGCTGGCGCGCGAAATCTTCGTCTCCGCCAAGCTCGGCATGCCGGACCCCGATCACAATCCGCGCCTGCGCGCCGCCATGATCGCCGCGCGGCAACTCTCGATGCCCAAGGACAATATCCAGCGCGCCATCGACAAGGCGACCGGCGCCGGCGCCGAGAACATCGAGGAAGTGCGCTACGAAGGCTACGGCCCCGGCGGCGTCGCGCTGATCGTGGAAACCCAGACGGACAATCGCAACCGCACCGGCGGCGACGTACGCTCCACCTTCTCCAAATTCGGCGGCGCTTTGGGCGAACCGAACTCCGTGACCTTCATGTTCGACCGCGTCGGCGTCATCGGCTATCCGAAAGACAAAGGCAGCGACGACGCCATGCTCGAAGCCGCCATCGAAGCTGGCGCCGACGAATGCGTGTCGAGCGAAGACGGCCACGAATTCATCGTCGCGCTGGAGAATTACGGCACGGCGCGCGATGCGCTGGAGACGAAACTCGGCGAGCCGCGCTCGGCCAAGATCGAATGGCGCTCCAAGACCATGACCCCGGTGGCCGACGAGAACGGCGAGATGCTCATCAAGCTTCTCGAAACCCTCGACGACCACGACGACGTGCAGACGGTCTACGGCAATTACGAATTGTCGGACGCGTTGATGGAGAAGTTGGGCGGTTAAACCTTCGCGTTCGGCAGAGGACAGAGCCGCAGAGGAAATGGATTCACGCGGAGTCGCGGAGCCGCGGAGAAGAAAGCTTAAAAGTACTCTG
>DATCFN010000112.1:0-4258 GCA_036509475.1 Rhizomicrobium sp.
CCGTCTTTGAGGCGATCCGCACCGTCGGTCACGACCGTGTCGCCCGGCTTGAGGCCGGAAGCGATGGCCTGCTTGTCGTCCTGCAACGCGCCCAACGTCACGGCGCGCATATTGACGGTGCTGTCCGGCTGCACGAGATAAACGAAAGCCCCGGACGAGCCGCGCTCGATGGCGGCGCTGGGCACGATGGTCTGGTTGTGCAGCGTGTTGACCAGCAGGCGCACATTGACGAATTGCTGCGGAAACAGCGCGCCGCCCGGATTGGCGAAATCGGCGCGCATTTTCACGGTGCCGGTCGTCGGATCGATCTGGTTGTCCACCGTGGACAATTTCCCGCTCGCCAGTTTGGTGACCTGTGTGCGGTCATAGGCATCGACCTGCAATGTCGCACCGCTGTTCACCTGGGTCATAACAGCATCAATGTCGTCTTCAGGAATGGCGAAGAGAACAGAGATCGGATCGATCTCCGTCACGACAATCACGCCGTTCGTCTGGCCGGATTCGACGATATTGCCGATATCGACCTGCCGCAAACCCACGCGCCCGGCGACCGGCGAGGTGATCTTGGTGTAGTCGAGATTGATCTTCGCGGATTCGACTCCCGCCTGATCCGTCTTGACGATGCCTTCATCCTGTTTCGCTGTCGCGATGGCCGCCGTGTAGGTCTGCGTCGAGATCGCGTTGAGCTTGACCAGATTGGCGTAGCGTTGAACGTCGATACGCGCTTCCACCAGCGCCGCCTGATCCTTCTGCAATGTGCCGACGGCCTGATCGACCGCGGCCTGGAATGTGCGCGGATCGATTTCGGCCAGAACATCGCCCGCTTTCACAAGCTGACCTTCCGTGACATCGAATTTCAGAAGCTGGCCGCTGACCTGCGGCCGCACCGTAACGGTGGCGAGCGGCGTGACCGTGCCGAGCGCATTGAGCGTAACGTCAATATCGCCGCTGGACGCTCGCGCCACGCCTACCGGCTGAGGGCCTCCCGCGCCGAAGCGCGATTTGCTGGCGCCGGCATTCGGGCCCGGCCGCACCCCCCAGATCACAAGCGCCAGGAGTACGAGGCCGAGCACAATCCAGAATACGCGCTGGCCGCCCGGCACATGCTCATCCGCCCAGTGCCCTGCGCTTCCCACATAGCCGCGCGCGCGCCCGGTGGACGTCCTCAAAAGGCCGTTCTTATCGCCTGCCTGCTCGCTCACCCGAAAATCTCACTGAAATGCCAATGGCTTAGGCAAAATTGCCCATGCCGCTGCAAAGATATGCGCGAAGTCTCGCGATCCTTCAACGCGCGATCATCATTCCCGCTCCACTCAACCTGGTCGCGCACAGGCTGGCACGTCTTTCAATACCAGAGCCCATAAAAGGAAATTTGTCGAAAGTGTCGCCATTTCCTTTCGCGCCGTTCATCTGCACCACCGGGAAAAGAGGCCGGACCGCGCCAACATCTCTTCCGGCCACTGCCAATCCAGCGCCAGATAGAACCAGCCCGTCATCGCCGCCAGATCCAGGCTGTAGAGATAGCGATAATCGCAGGCGATGGAGATCAGAAAGAAGGTCGCCGTGAAAGCCAACGCCGCGATCTGCATCATGCCGATCGCGATGTCCGCCGGACGGCGGCGGCGCAGCAACAGAAATCCGGCGGCGGCGCTGAAGATCGCGAAGATGCCGTGCTGGAGCGGCGGCCAGCCCAGGAAATGGTCGCCATAATATTGGAGCCACTGGTCGCGGTCGTCCCAGCGCGCGGTCATGTCCAGCTCGTCCAGCGTTTCCTGCGGCCCCGATACGCCCGCGTAAAACGGCAAGCACAGATCGATACGCGGCGTCAGGAACACCCAGGCGAAAATATCGCTGCGCGTTTTCAGATAAAGCCACGGATGCTGAACGATCAGCCCGATCCACTGATCGCGCAGGATATCGGACGGCGCGGCCGTCATCGCCGCCTGCAAAGGCGCGGAGGCGGCAAGCGGATCGTTGCGCTGTGGCGTGTAAAGCCGGACGCCGTCGGTGCGAAGCTCTTTCGACAGCACGGGATAGGCGGCGTCGATACTGTCCAGACGCAAATCGGACTGCGCCGAAAGCATGCCGACGATGTCATACATCTGCAGCAACTTGAGTTGCCGCGCCGTTCCGGATTCCCGGACAAGATGCGTGCCGAGCGCGACGTTGGCGGCGGTCAGCGTTACGATCGCCGCCAGCAGCGCACTGCCGCCATAGATCGCTATTGTGCGGCGGGTGGCGCCTTCATGGCGAGCCGCGATCCAACCGAACGCTGCGACGCCGCCGAGCAGCATCACGATTCCGTTTTGCCGCGCCAGCGCCGCAACGACCAGAAGGACGAGTCCCAGAATGCTCCACGCATAGCGTAGCCGTCGCTGGGTCCAGACGGACGCAGCCAGACCCAGCGCGGCGTAACCGGACACGGTGGCGGCTGCGAACAGGATGTCTTTCCAGACGATGCCCGGATACATCAGATATTGCGGCGTGAATGCGAACAGCGCGGCCAGCAGCACCGCTGTCCAGGAAGACGCCGTAGCAAGACGCAGCATCGCCCATAACGCGCCGAATATAAGAAGTGTGTTCAGAACGACGAAAAGCGCCGTTCCCGGCAGGATGGCGTCCGTCACACCCAGAAGCCAGGACGTCACCGGCGGGTGCCAGCCGGCATACAGCCCGGTCCGGCCCTCCAGAAGCTGGACGACGGAATCGTAGGACAAATGCCCCGGCAGATTAACCGCCAAAGAAAAGACAAAACCTGCGAAGATAACCCCCGCCGTCAGCCTTGAACTGGTTGATTGTTGCGGGCCCGCGGTCATCTATGCCTTTGGCTCGAATCGAAGCTGCATTAAAAGAGAAAGCGGATCATCCGGCATAGCCGGTCAGGTCACCATGGCAAACAAACCGGTCTTTTTCGACGCCTCGGGCAAACGGGCTGCGCGCATCACCGTCATCGGCTGGATTGCGGTCGTTGTCAGCGTGCTGCTGGGCGGCGCCTTTGTCTTCAGCCTGCTGGCCGTGCCGCATGAAGCGGCGTGGAACCTGCCGGGCGCGCGGCTGACGGCGATCCATGCGCCGGAACTGGAAAAGAAGGCGCTGGCGCCGGGCCTTTTGAAATCCGCCGAGCAGCTTGCCGTCGATGCGCGCGCCAAAAAGCTGGAGCGCCAGCGCGAGCGCCGTCTCTCCAAAGAGCAGGAACGGCGCAGTGCTGCGGCCTCCACCTTGCTGCCGCAGCAGGGACGCCCGCTCTCGACGGCGTTCTATCCGAACTGGGAGCTCTCGGCCTTCGACTCCCTGCGCGTAGCGCTGCCCAAACTCGACTGGGTGATGCCGACCTGGATCAGCCTGCAGGGACCGCAACTGACCCTGCGCGACGGTTACAACCAGAAAGTTTACGACCTCGTCCGCCGCAACAAGAAGAGCGTCGCCATCCTGCCGGTGGTGCAGAACGCGACGCTGGGCAAATGGGACGGCGCCGGCATGGCCACGCTGCTGGCCGACACCAAGCGCCGCCAGGCTCTCGTCAAACAACTTTCCGACTATCTGGGACAGCACAAGCTCGACGGCGTCGTCGCCGATATCGAATCGCTGCCCGACAACGCTCTGGGCAATTACGGCGTGTTCCTGAAGGAATTGAAAACCGCATTCCAGCCGCATGGCTGGATCGTGGTGCTGGCCTCGCCGGTCGCGAACGACAAATGGCCGTGGGCGGCCTACGCCAAAGATACCGATTACATGATGCTGATGGCGTATGACGAGCACACGACGCCGCATGCGCCGGGCAGCATCGCGGGACAGGCATGGTTCGAGAACATTCTGGACAAGCGCATGAAGTCGCTTAATCCGGCCAAGACCATCGTCGCGCTCGGCTCTTACGCCTATGACTGGAATGAAGACGACGTCGACAGCCTCGCTTTCGAGGAAGCGGTGATCGCAGCGCACGACTCCAACGCCGAAATCGATTTCGACGATGCCACCAACAATCCGCATTTTTCCTACACCGAGGATGACGGCACGGTGCACAACGTCTGGCTGCTCGATGCGGTGACCGCCTACAATCAGATCCACGCCGCCGACGTCTATCATCCGGCGGGTTACGCGGTCTGGCGGCTGGGCAGCGAAGACCCGTCGATCTGGTCGGTCATGGGACGGCCTTATGGCGCGAGTGCGCCCGACGGGCTGCGTCAGATTCCGGTCGTCGAGGGCATCGATTTCGAAGGCCAGGGCGAAATCATTCAGGTCGAAGCCCATCCGCAGGCCG
>DATCFN010000113.1:0-5226 GCA_036509475.1 Rhizomicrobium sp.
AAGATGCGTGCCATCGCATCCAGCGATTTTGCGGAAACCTGCGCTAGTAGATGTGTTGACTAGTGTGCTCTCGAAAACGTGATTTCACCATCATGCGCCGCCGTCGCACATCTCCCGTCCTGTGCGAGGATTGAATGGAAATTCTACCGGGACGCGAATGCGGCGGCTGCACGATCTGTTGCAGCGAACTGCACATCGACGCGCCGGAACTGAAGAAGCTCGCGGGCGTGCGTTGCGTCAATTGCAGCGCCGACAATAGTTGCGCGATCTATGATACCCGCCCTCAAACCTGCCGTGACTTCCATTGCGCGTGGCGGGTAATGGATGTGCTGGACGACGATTGGCGTCCGGACAAGAGCGGTATCCTCCTCATGCCGCAGACCAAGGGAATCCCACCGGCCTATCGCGGCAAGGACGGCGTGCAGATTTTCATGGTGCGCCGCGATGCGATCTACAAACGCGAATTTCCCGGACTTCTCGCGGCTTGGGTGAGTGCGCGTGTGCCGATCTTCCTCACCATTCCTGCGCCGATCGGCTTTGCAGCGCCGAACTGCTTTCTCAATGATCTTCTGGAAGACGTCGTGCGCCGGCAGGATCGCGACGGATTGCTACGCGTGCTGCGGACGACGATCCAGAAACTGGCGCGGGAAAAAGCCATGCCAATGACGTTCTCAAGCGGCGAGCCGAATTGACGCAATCTTGCGAACGTGATTTTCCGATCTTCTGTTGCTAGGCTGCGCGCGCAATAGGAGACCCGCATGGAACTCGTACCGGGACGCGAATGCGGCGGCTGCACGATCTGTTGCAGCGAACTGCATATCGACGATCCGGATTTGCAGAAGCTCGCGGGCGTGCGATGTCCCAACTGCATGGCGGATAGTAACTGCGCGATCTACGATCGCCGCCCGAAAGTGTGCCGCGAATTTCATTGCATCTGGCGCATGACGGGCGCGCTGGACGACGATTGGCGCCCGGACAAGAGCGCCATTCTGCTAATGCCCAAAACCACAGACATTCCGCCAGCCTATCGCGGCAAAGATGGCGTCCAACTGGTCATCCTGCGGCAGAGCGCTATCTACCGGCAGGAACTCCACGGCCTGCTCGCCGGATTGGTCAGCGCGCGCACGCCGCTCTTTCTCGTCGTTCCCACACCACCGGGCTTTTTGCCGATGAACATGTTTCTGAACCCATCTCTGGAAGACCCCGTCCGGCGGCAAGATGGCGACGGATTGGTACGGGCGCTGGAGGCCGCCATTCGAACGATGGCGCGGCAACAGCCCGCGCCCATGGTTTTCCGCAATGTGCCCGCCGCCGATCCCGTTTCGGAGCTTTGAAGGCTCGGTTTTGCCAAGACCTGCCTAGCGGCAGATCATCCAGGCGGCCTCATCCAGATGAAAATGCGTGGCATGCAGCGCGTTGTAATCCGGCCCCAGGACTTCGCCGAACACACCGCACGCTGAATCATGCGCGCTGCGCAGGAAGCGGCCTTCGGGCGTCGGCTTCAACCAGTCCTGCGCCACGGTGATATGCCGTCCGTCCGCCGTCTCGAAGCCCGCAACGTCGATGGCGTTGGCGGTCGCGTGTTCGCTGCGCGGTCCGGTCTTCTGCGAATCAACGTTGCGGCAGGCATAGGTGCCGAGCTGATCGATGCGCACGATCCTGCTGTGAAGCTGCTGGGCCGCAAGGCGCTGCAGATCGCGCTGCCACCAATAAAGCGCGGCGGACAGCGCGCAGGTCGCGACCGGCTGGGTGTTGAATGCGATCGGCGTCTTCGCATCGCGGACCACATTGGTGTAGCCGCAATCACTGTCGGCGCTCATATCCGCTACGGGCGTGTAAGCGAGGCCGCGGGCGTGATCGAGTGCGGTGAGGCACGCCGTGCGGTCGTGCAGCAGGGTCTGCATCTGCAAATGTGCAAACAGGCCGGGACGCGCATCCAGTTTCGCCGGCTCCCAGGGAATCGTATTGGGCGGAATTGTGACAAGGCCGAAATGGATCGCTGCCCAATTCAGCAGCACCAATGCGAACAGCACGCCGAACACGATCTGGCTGGCCCGCACGGCGTGCGGGTGGTGCGCCGCGCCGGTTTTGGGCGGTTCGCTCGGTTTTTGCGGGCAGGGCTGGTCAGGCGGAAGATCGGTCACGGAACAAAACGATGACGGTAGGGTCAGTGTTCCGTAACCCTGTGATCGCGATCTTTTGGTCAAGGTCTTGCCACATGCCGCGCACGGCGCGAGCATCGCTCAACAAAAGCGGGGCGCGTGACGCCGCCCAATGCCTTGGGAAACAAGCGCCCGCCGCGCCTCGAACTCTGTGTGTCTCAGGGTAATGGAGGCGGTTTATGTCAAAATCCAACGGAGGAAGTGGGCCACGCGCAGTGGCCCTCGTGGGACCTTACGGCAGCGGGAAAACGACGCTGCTCGAATCCATACTGACGATTACTGGCGTGGTGCAGCGCAAGGGCGCTATCGCGCAGAAGAACACGGTCGGCGATGCATCGCCCGAAGCGCGTGCGCGGCAGATGAGCGTCGAAGTGAACTGCGCGACGACAAACTATCTGGGCGAGACGATCACATTTCTGGATTGTCCCGGCTCCATCGAATTTCTCGCCGACACGCTGAACGTGCTGCCCGGCGTCGATGCCGCCGTTGTGGTGTGCGAACCGGACGAGGCGAAGGTGCAGATGCTCCAGCCTTATCTGAAGCGGCTGGGCGATCTGGGCATTCCGCATTTTCTTTTCATCAACAAGATCGAAAAGGCGAAAGGGCAGGTGCGTGATCTTCTGGGCGCGTTGCAGGCCGTGAGCGACAAGCCGCTGCTGATGCGGCAGATCCCGATCATGGATGGCGGCGCGGTGAAAGGCTTTGTCGATCTGGCGCTGGAACGCGCTTTCCAATACGCGCCGCATGCGGGAAGCAAAGTCATCGACTTGTCGGGCGCCGTGAAGGACGAAGAGAAAGAGGCGCGGTTCTCCATGCTGGAGAAGCTTGCCGATTATGACGAGCATCTGATGGAAGAACTTCTCTCCGATCAGGAGCCGCCGCGCGACGAAGTCTTCGCCGATCTATCGAAAGAAATGGCGGACGGGCTCGTTGTGCCAGTTCTGCTCGGCTCGGCGGATGGCGACAACGGCATTCGCCGCCTGCTGAAGGCTCTGCGCCATGAAGTCCCGGAAGTCGCGGCTACCGCCGCGCGGCTGGGCTTGCCGCCGAAAAGCGAAGGCATGGTTCAGGTCCTGAAAACCTATAACGGCGCGCATGGAAAGCTCAGCCTGGTGCGCGTGCTGTCCGGCGCGCTGAAGGATGGCGCGGTTCTGCACCGGCGCGACGGCAGCGATGCGCGCATCGGCGGCTTGTTCGTGTTGAAAGGCGAAACGCAGATCAAGCTCGCGGAAGCGCGCGCCGGCGATACCGTCGCGCTAGGACGTCTGGAAGGCGTTGCGACAGGCGAGACATTGGCCTCCGCGCGCGCAACGTTGCCGAAGGTCGAGATCGAGCAGTTGCCGGTCGTCTATGGTTTTGCGATCGAAACCACCGACCGTAAGGACGAGGTGAAACTCACCGCCGCGATTCATAAGCTGCAGGAAGAAGACCCGTCGTTGCATTTCGAACAGAACGCCGAACTGCAGCAGATGGCGCTGGCCGGGCAGGGCGAGATTCATCTGAAGGTCGCGGTCGAAAAGCTGGCGAGCAAATATGGTCTCAGGATCAGCACGCAACAGCCCCGCGTGCCCTACAAGGAAACGATCAAGAGATCGGCCACGCAGCATGGCCGCCACAAGCGCCAGTCCGGCGGCCACGGCCAGTTCGGCGACGTGCATATCGAGATCAAACCGTTGCCGCGCGGATCCGGCTTCGCCTTCGAAGACCAGATCAAGGGCGGCGTGGTGCCGCGCAACTTCATCCCGTCGGTGGAGAAGGGCGTCGTCGAATATCTGAAACACGGGCCATTGGGATTTCCCGTCGTCGATGTTGGCGTAGCGCTGGTGGATGGGTCTTATCACGCCGTCGATTCCTCCGACGCAGCCTTTCAGACGGCAGCCCGCATCGCGATGAGCGAGGGCATGCCGAATTGCGCGCCGGTTCTGCTCGAACCGATCATGCGCGTGAAGATTCACGTACCGAACGACGCCACGTCGAAAGCCAATCAGGTGGTGAGCGGCCGACGCGGTCATCTGATGGGTTATGACTCGCGCGGCGGCTGGAAAGGCTGGGACAGCGTCGAGGCACAGGTGCCGCTTTCGGAACTGCACGATCTCATCATCGACCTGCGCTCGCTGACGCAAGGCGTGGGAACCTTCGAGATGCAATTCGATCATCTGGCGGAATTGAACGGAAAACTGGCCGATCAGGTGGTGACGGCGCACCAGCAGGCGGCCTGAGCGCCGCCGTTAACCATTGATTCGTGGCGATTCGCAGTGGGAAGGAGTAGATATAGTTAACAAGAGGTTAATAACGGCGCCCGGCTGCGGCGCGAGGCGGGTTGCGTGGACAAATACGGCACCGAACTGGCGGCTCCGGCGGAAGTCCCGGCGGCCCCAAAGCGCAATATCTCGCCACAGGCCCGTTACCATGGCGATGTGCGCCGCAAGGTGTTGGCGGCCAATCCGCATCTTGCCGCGCTGGCGGGGGCGGACTGGCGCACCGCCGTTGCCGCCATCGCGCTGCTGGCGATCCATTGGACGACGGCCTGGGCCGTGTCGCAGACGAACTGGTGGACGGTTTTTTTCGTCGCTTTCTTCTTCGGGCAGTTTGTCTATCACGCGGCCGCGACGCTGGTGCATGAGAGCGCGCATCGTCTGGTGTTTCGCAATCCGAAGCTGAAGCTGGCCTTCGATCTGGTGCAGGAAGCGACACTGACCTCGTTCTCGAACCAACTCACCTATCAGCACAATCACGTCACCAGCCATCACCCAAGCCTCGGCGATTACGACGGCGACTACGAGCACGAAGATCTTTATCGCGTTGCCGCCCGCAAAGCCTATCGCGTGCAGCATCTGGTGAAGGCGCGGTTGCTGAGCGCCCTGCAACTCGGGCTGCATCTGCTTCCCTATGGCTTCATCTGCAATGTCTTCATGCCGCGCATCTATGCCAAAGGCACCGGCCTTCCGCGCGGGGAGAAATCGCGCGATGTCGGCGCCAGCAAGCCGTCTATCGGTGAGCGCCGCCTGTTTTTCTTCTTTTCGCTGGCGGTGTGGATCGGACTCTATTTGTCTTTCGGCTTTCT
>DATCFN010000114.1:0-8357 GCA_036509475.1 Rhizomicrobium sp.
CCTTTGCCCTTCTGCATGGCGCATTGAGACGTCCCGTGGTGGGCCGGCTGGTCCAGGAAACAACCGCCGGAACCGCGGGGAACATGACGCCTGGTGTAACGTTTGAAACACAGCCGGGAGCGACTGTTGTCGCACCCGCCGACTCTCGGGTTCTTTTCGCTGGCCGTTACCATAAAACCGGGCAAGTCTTGATCCTGGAAATGCCGGGCGGCTACGATCTTGTGCTTGCAGGCTTGGATCTCATCGCGGCGCGCGCGGGCGACCAGCTTCTGGCCGGGGAGCCGATCGGCTCGATGCCGCAGGGTCGTGACGGCACAAGGCTTTTTTTCGAAATGCGGCAAAACGGAAAAGACATCAATCCCGCGCCGTGGCTCGAAGTCGATTTAAGGAAGGCGAAGAAATCATGAAGGCCTATGCGTTCGTCGGTATGGGAGTGGTCGCGGGTTTTGTTGCCACCGTCATGCTGTTTCCCGTCGCGCGCGGCGCGGCCGACAATTCGGCGTATCGCCAACTCGATCTCTTCGGAGACGCCTTCGAACGCGTGCGCGCGAATTATGTGCGCCCGGTTTCGGAAAGCGAACTCGTCAACAACGCCATTCAAGGCATGGTGTCGTCGCTCGACCCGCATTCCAGCTTCATGGACGCGAAGGCCTATGCCGACATGCAGGTCACGACCAAGGGCCAATTCGGCGGCCTCGGTCTGGAAGTGACGCTGGAAGACGGCCTGGTGAAAGTCATCTCGCCGATCGACGACACGCCGGCGGCGCATGCGGGCCTCAAGCCCGGCGACTACATCGCCGCCATTGACGGCACGCCGGTGCAGGGCCTGTCGCTCGACGAAGCCATCGACAAGATGCGCGGCAATGTCGGCGGCAAGGTGACACTCACCATGCTGCGCACCGGACAGAAAAAACCGTTCGACGTGGCGCTGACGCGCGCGATCATCCATGTCGACGCCGTGAAATTCCACCGCGAAGGCGACATCGGCTACATCCGCCTGTCGTCGTTCAACGAAGAGGCGGGGCCCGGTATCGAACACGCGGTCAGCGAACTCAAGAAGCAGATCGGTCCCGGCCTCAAGGGCTACATTCTCGATCTGCGCAACAATCCCGGCGGCCTTCTCGATCAGGCGATCGATGTTTCCGACGACTTCCTGCAGAGCGGCCAGATCGTCTCGACGCGCGGCCGTCATGCCGACGATACGTCCAGCTACAGCGCCCATTCCGGCGACATCACCGATGGCAAACCGATCATCGTGTTGATCAACGGCGGCACAGCCAGCGCCTCCGAAATCGTCGCGGGCGCTTTGCAGGACGACAAGCGCGCGCAAGTCCTGGGCATGACCTCGTTCGGCAAAGGCTCCGTGCAGACCATTATTCCGCTTGGCGAAGGCGGCGGCGCGTTGCGCCTGACGACGGCGCGTTACTACACGCCCTCCGGCCATTCGATTCAGGCGCTCGGCATCACGCCCAATATCGCAGTGGCGCAGGGCGACGAGACCGGCATTCCGAGAGTGGAGCGCGAAAGCGAAGCCGACCTTCCCGGCCATCTGGTTGGCGAGACAGCGAAGAAAGTACCTGTGCAGGTCATCAAACCCGCGCCGGGCAAGAAATATGACGACTTCCAGCTTGCTTATGCGCTCGATGTCATCCGCGGCAAAAGCACGGTGGCCTTCGTCAAAAGCGCGGAAGCCGATCCGCTCAATCCGGCACATTGAGGCAGATCATTTGAACAACGCCGTTCCTGCGTTGCGAGGACATTGATGAAAAACCGCCTTCCTCTTGCGGCCGCCGGCGCCGGCCTTGGTTTCTGCATCGCCGCGACGGTGATGCATCTGGCTTATGCGGCGTCCGACGCGTCCACGCCTTATAGCCAGCTCGACCGCTTCGGCACGGTCTTCGCGACCGTGCGCGCCGACTACGTCGAAAAGCCAGACGACAAATTGCTGGTCGAAAATGCAATCGGCGGCATGCTCACCAACCTCGATGCCCATTCGAGCTATTTCGATCCCAAGACCTATTCCGACATGCAAGTTCGCACCGAAGGCGAGTATGGCGGCGTCGGCGTCGTGATCCAGTCGGACAAGGGCGCAATCAAGGCCGTCGCTGTGATGGATGACGCACCGGCCTCGCACGCCGGCATGAAGGCCGGTGACACAATCCTGCAGATCGACGGCACGCCCATCACAGGTTTCAAGCTCGACGATGTGCAAAAGAAAATGCGCGGCCTCAGCGGCACGAAAGTCACGCTCACCATCATGCGTGCCGGCGTACGGGATCCGTTCGACCTGAAGATGGCGCGGGCGCAGGTGGCGGTCGAACCGGTGACGTCCAAGCGCGAAGGCGATGTCGGCTATATCAAGATTCCGGCGTTCAACGACCACACCGACAGCGGATTGCGCGCGGCCGTCGCCAGCCTGAAGAAGCAGATCGGTCCGGGCATCAAGGGTTATATCATCGACCTGCGCGATGACGGCGGCGGCGTCCTGGATCAGGCGATTTCCGTCTCCGACGACTTCCTCGAAGGCGGCGAAATCCTTTCCATGCGCGGGCGCAATCCCGAGGATACGGAGCGCTTCGACGCGCATCCCGGCGACATCACCGGCGGAAAGCCCGTCATCGTCCTGATCAATGGCGGCACCGCCAGCGCCTCCGAAATCGTTTCCGGCGCGCTGCAGGATCACAAGCGCGCGACTATCGTCGGCACGCTGTCCTTCGGCAAAGGCTCCGTGCAGACGATCATCCCGCTGAACAATGGCGAAGACGGCGCGCTGCACATGACGACGGCGCGCTACTACACGCCCTCGGGCCGTTCCATTCAGGCGCTTGGCATCACGCCGGACGTCGCCGTGGCGCAAGGCCCTTCGCCGGACGACGATCCTTATGCCGAACTGGCCGAGCGCGAGGTTCTGTTGCCCCACCATCTGGAGGCGGAAGGCGAACATGCCGCCGTCTCGACGGTTAAGCCGATCATGCCGCCGGCGGGCAAGAAATTCGACGATTTCCAGCTCAGCTATGCCGTCAGCATGCTGTCCGGGGATCCGCTGACCGCCTCCGTGGACAAGCCCGCACCCAAGGGAATCAAGCAGAATTAACGCCGCTTAAACCATAAAGCGCGCTATTAAGCCCTTATGGCAGCGAGAGGATTGGCCGGGCAGGACGAATTGGCGGACGGCGCGGGGCGCCGCTCCACGCATCCGCTGGCGCTTGCCTGGTTCCTGCTGATCGCTTTGCTGCTTCTGGGTGCGGCAGCGATTGCTATTTTCGGCAAAGCATCCGACGGCGAACCTTCGGCAAAATTCGATCTCGCGCCGCCGCACCGCGTCGCACAGGCAAAGCCGCAGCCCCACGCCACGGCGTCCAACACCAACCTCATCGGTGCGGGTCCGCAGCCGACAGCGCCGATGCCGCCCGCTCCATCACCCACTGCCGCGCCATTGTCGGTCGTGCCGGCAAACATCACAAAGGCGATCTATGCTGGTTCGGCGCTGATCGCCGATCCAGACCTGATCGAGCAAACCCCCAACGGGCCGCTGCCGCGCATTGCCGATAATGGCCGCAGCCCCATGACGGCCTATGCGCCGCCTTCGCCCAACATGCAGGGCCCAAAGATCGCCATCGTCGTCAGCGGTCTTGGCATCAGCGCCAAAGCGACCGCCGCCGCGATCGACAATCTGCCGGCGGGCGTCACGCTCGCGTTTGCTCCGTATGCGGATGATGTCCAGCGCTGGGTGATCGAAGCACGCAAGCGCGGTCATGAGGTGCTGCTCGAAATACCGATGGAGCCGTACGATTTCCCGGACAGCGATCCGGGACCGCACACGCTGCGCGCCGGAACCACGGACGACTCCAATATCGACCGGTTGACCTGGTCGCTGACCCGCTTCACGGGCTATGCCGGTGTCACAAATCTGCTGGGCGGCCGCTTCATGGCCGACGGCGCCTCGCTGGAACCCATCATGACCTTCGTGGCGCGGCGCGGCCTTGTCTTTTTCGACAGCGGTTCGGCCACGCGTTCCGCGGCACCGGATGTGGCGCAGCGCACCAGCGCCCCCTTCGTGCAGAGCGCCACCAATATCGACGCCATCCAGACCGGCATGGAAATCGACCAACGCCTGTCGGAACTTGAATCGCGCGCGCGCCTGAACGGCTACGCCGCCGGATCGGCGTTCCTCTATCCGATCACCGTCGAGCGGCTCGCCGCCTGGGCGCAGAGCCTCTCCGGCCGGGGCTTTGTTCTGGTGCCCGCTTCCGCCATAGTTCAGCCTAGCAAATAGACTTTGATCTCTGGATGTCGCGCCAAAACCATCTTCGCCATGAGGATTTGCCGTATCGGCCCTGCGTGGGCGTGATGCTGCTCAACAATGAAGGCTGCGTCTTCGTCGGCAGGCGCATCGACCAGACCGTGGAAGGCTGGCAGATGCCGCAAGGCGGCATCGACGACGGTGAAAGCCCGCGCGAAGCCGGCTTCCGTGAAATGAAAGAAGAAATCGGCACCGACAAAGCCGATTTCCTCGGCGAAATGGATGAATGGCTGGCTTACGACCTGCCGCAACACCTTTTGGGCATCGCGCTGCATGGACGCTATCGCGGCCAGCGCCAGAAATGGATCGCACTGCGTTTCACCGGCACGGATGCCGACATCAACGTGGCGACACCCGAACCGGAATTCGGGCAGTGGAAATGGCTCGCGATCGAATCGCTCCCGCGTCTGATCGTGCCCTTCAAGCGCGACACCTATGCCAAAGTGATAACCGCCTTCCAAAATTTCGCCGGCCCCGTCGCGTGACATTTCACGCATGAAGGCGACGCGTTCTCCGGTTGTGATGATTCATGGCGCCTTCTGCAGCGACTGGGCCTTCGCGCATTGGCGACCTCTCTTCGAAGCGCGCGGCCACAAGGTGCATCTGCCGGTCCTGCGCTATCACGATCATGGGCGTAACCCGCCCGCCAAACTCGGCACCACCAGTCTGCTCGACTATGCCGGTGACCTGGCCGACCTGCTCAAAAAAATCGGCGAACCGGCGTTGCTGATCGGCCATTCCATGGGCGGATTGCTGGCGCAGATGCTGGCCGCGCGTTGCGACGTGCGCGCCATCGCCTGTCTGGCGCCCAGCGCGCCCTACGGCATCATGCCGTCCACGCATTTCGAGATCGCTTCCGCGCAGGCGCTCTATTTTGCCGGTGACTTCTGGAACAGCGTTCTCAAGCCCGAGAAATGGATCGCAGCCGCCAATTCTCTCGACATGCTTTCCGAACAGGAGCGCGATGCAACATTCGCGAAATTCGTTCCTGAATCGGGGCTCGCCACTTTCGAGATCATGCAATGGGGCCTCGACACCAAACAGGCCAGCACCGTCGACGCGGCGAAGGTGACCTGTCCGGTTTTGTGCCTCGCCGGCACCCGCGACAAGGTCAATCCCCCCGGTACGGTTTACAATATCGCGCAGCGCTATCGCCGCCTTGCGACCTTCGAGGAAATCCCGAACCACAGCCATTGGCTGATCGGCGAACCCGGCTGGGAGAAAATCGCGGCACGCGTTTTGGACTGGTTCGAGACGATGCCGCGCGAGAAATCCGCGAGGGCGAAATAGATTTCGGCGCTTGCGACGGCTTTAGTTTGTCGCGACCTGATCGTGGCGCTTGCGGAAATCCTTCATGAAGTTTTCCAGCGTGTCGATGGAGGCGATCTGCCCCGCCAGATCGCGGAACGCCGCGCCCTGCGTGTCTATGTTTTGCGTCACGACCGCAAAGGCGCTGGCATCGGGACTGGCTTTCATCTTTGTTGCGAAATGGGTGCGCAGGCGATCCAGACTCGGCTCGTCATTGGCCAGAGAATAAGCGATGGCAGCGCGCATGACTTCCTGGCGATCAGGCGTGGCCAGCGGCGCCGGACCATCCCAGTTCGCGCCCAGCAGTTCCTCAGCCTTCTGACCGGCCACCGCCCAGTTGCCGCTTTCCCAATAAATGTCGGCGCGCAGGCGCTGTGAATCCGGGGCTTCGTCCACCGCGATGACATCCAGCGCCTGGTCCCATTGCTTGAGCGCCGCGAGCGAACGCGATTCCAGGATCATGCGTTGATGGTTGATGTCGTCGGGCAGGCCGGTGATCCGCGTGCTGCGCAGCGTGGCGAGCGCATCTTTCGGCTTATGATCCATCAGGTAGATCATGGCGAGGCGCGCTGCGACCTGACTCTGCGCCACGCCATCGAGCCGTTTGTTCACCTGATAGTCGAGCAGCTTCGCGGCGGGCTCCAAAAGATCGACGGCCATGAGCCGATCGGACATGCGCCGGATCATTTCGTCGCCGTCGGAACCGATGGGCGTCAGATCGATGAAATCATAGAACAGGGCCAGCGCCTGAATGGGCGACATCTTATCGGCCTGCCCTTTGAGGAAAAGATTGACGAAGGCGGCCCGCATATCGTCCTGCGCCTGACGGGCGAGTTCGTCCTGCGGGAAATTCTGGCTGGCGATGCGCAAGGTCTGCAACCCGTCGCGCCAGCGTTGATTGGCAAAATAGATCGCGCCCAGCTTGCGCAGCGTCTTCAATTCCAACGCATCGCCGCGCCAGCGAAAACGCAACTTCTCCAGCATGTCGATGGCGGTGGCCGACGTCATCGTCTTGTCAGCAAGCCCCGCCTCGACATGGTCGAACATCGCATGCGCCGCAGCGCGGTCATCACCGCTGTTTTCCACGGCGTCGAACAGCGCATAGGCGTCGCGCTTGCGATTTTCGCGGGCATAAAGATTGGCGCGCGCCAGTTCGGAATCGAGCAGCAGCGGCTTGGGCAGATCGTGCGGCACGCGCGACAGCGCGGCATCGGCGCTTTCCAGGCTTCCGGCGGCAAGCGCGGCATTGGCCTGTGCGATGCGCGCGCGGCTCTGCCAGTCCGTCGGATAATGCGAGATGACCGGGTCCGCCATGATGAGCGCCGTGCGCGCGCCCGCTTCGTCGCCCATCTCGCCGTCGATCAATCCGCGCCAGAAGGCGGCATGCGGATCGTTGTCGAAAGCACTGGCGGACAGATCGTTATGCGCGTCCTGATAGCGGCCCATCAGATAGTCCGAAGCCGCGCGCATGGTTTGCAGTTGCGCATCGCCCTGCAGTGACGGATCGGTCGCCTGGATAAGGTCGATCAGGCCGAGGGCTTCGGCGGCGAACTGGTTCGCGAGATAAAAGCGCGCCAGCGCCAGGCGCGCACGGTTCAAATCCTGCGGCTTCTGCTGCGTGACTTTCAGACGCAGCAGACGTTCGGAATCGAGAAACGTGTTCCCCGGCGCCTTCGCCCAGCCGGCGAAGTTGATGTAGGTCGGCCCATCGCCCGGCCGCGCCAGTTGCGCGGGCGATTGCGGTGTGGCCGTGACAGCCGCGTTCAGGACAAGTCCCGACGGCCGCGAAATCTTGATACGCGACTGATCGACGGCGACGGCCAGATCGTCAGCCAGCGGTGCAATCACCAATCCCGATGCGGTCGGCAGCGCGGCGAAATCCGGAAAGCTGTGCGTGTCGATGACGCCGCGCCCCGGCAACGCGGGAATGACAACCAGAGTGTCGCCGACGTTGGGATCGGCCAACGTGATGGACCGCATCGCGCCCGGGACCAGCGTGGTGATGTAGGGGCCAGTCGGCGCATCGTCGTTGCGCACAAAGCCGATGGCCGTGGGCGCCATGCCGATCTGCGGCGCGATCGTCACCTTCAGGTTGCCCCCCATCGTGCTGGCGGCGACGGATTCGGGTGTCTTCAAAGTGATGCGCAGCAGGCTTGTGCCATTGGCCGTGGAGACATCCAGCGATGCGGGAAAATCGCCCAGCGCCGCGCGCAGCCTTGCCGGATCGATGGGCAGCGCGCCGTCGAGCACGATCCAGACGGTCGCACCGCGTTCGAAAACCGCGGCAGGATGGCCGCTGGTATTGGCGAAGGTGATGACGGCGCCGTCGCGCGTGCGCTGCCCGCCCGCCGCAATCGGCGCGGGGCCTTGCTGGGACACAGCCTGCGCCGTTTGCACGGGTGGTGTTGCAGCGGCAGGAGCAGGCGAGCCCGGTTTCGCAGGAGTCTGCGATTTGTTTTGTGCATCGACGAGCGCCTGCGCCTTGGCGGCAGCATCCGCGGCCACCGCGGATCCGCCGATGGCGTTGAGCTTCACCACGCCCTTGTCGAGGCCCGGCGGCTTATAGGCCTGGGCGTCGGAGGTGGGCGAGAGAACATCCAGCACGACATGATTGCCGTCACGAAAATCGTGATAACGCGAACCGGAATCCGCCGTGAGTTCAATGACCAGTCCGTGGTTCTCGACACGCCATCCGGTCTCTTTCACCCAGGGCGGCGCGATGTGTTCGAAAGCGGAAAAATCCGGC
>DATCFN010000115.1:0-14001 GCA_036509475.1 Rhizomicrobium sp.
AGCTTCTGAACAGGCGCTTGGCGGCCCGCGCCGCATTGACTTTCCCTGGTCGGCTGGTCATACAGCCGCCTTTCCGTCGCCGGGGCTCTCCGTGCGGCGCGAAATCCTATGACGGGTGATGCGTGCGCCGCCGTTGAGATCGTGGCTCCATTTTCGGAGCCGCCGGCCCGTGTCGAAGTGAAAAGAGATAGAGCATGTCGAAGCGCCAATCGGCGAAGTACAAGATCGACCGCCGCATGGGCGAGAACATCTGGGGCCGCAACAAGAGCCCGGTGAACAAGCGCTCTTACGGTCCCGGCCAGCATGGCCAGCGCCGCGCCAAGAAGTTGTCCGACTATGGCACCCAGCTTCAGGCCAAGCAGAAGCTCAAAGGCTATTACGGCAACATCACCGAGCGGCAATTCCGCAAATATTACACCGACGCTTCGCGCCGTCCCGGCGACACCGGCGAGAACATGATCGGCCTGCTCGAGAGCCGTCTGGACACCGTCGTCTATCGCTCGAAATTCGTGCCCACGCCGTTCGCCGCCCGCCAGTTGGTGAGCCACGGCCATGTCAAGGTCAACGGAAGGCGCGTGACCATCGCATCGTGCCAGCTCAAGCCCACCGACACGCTGGAGCTTACCCCCAAGGCGCGCGAGATGGCGCTGGTGCTGGAAGCCTCCAAGAGCGCGGAGCGCGACACCCCCGATTATATCGAGGTTGATCACGGCAAGATGACGTCGAAGCTGCTGCGCGTGCCCAAGCTGGCGGACGTTCCTTACGCCGCGCAAATGCAACCGCATCTGATCGTGGAATTCTATTCGCGCTGATTTCAGCCCGACAGCATCCGGAAAAAGCCCGCGAGATCATATTTCGCGGGCTTTTTTGCGCCTATTTGAAACTGCGCGATGAGTCGGTCTGGAACTGGCTGAGTACTCCCTTGCCATCGTTGCGGCGGAAGAAATCGGCAAGTTCCGCACCCTTCGGCAAGGTGACGTCGCGGCCATAGGTGTAGTCCGCCGACATCTTCACCGGCCATTTCGCCGTTGCCTGATCGGGCGACATCTCATCGCGGAGCGGCAGGCCAGAATCATTCGCGATCCAGATTTTTCCCGACGTTCCAACATCGAGCGATTCCGATTTATAGGTGTAGGCCGTCGCGTGCTGGCCGGCGATGTCCACGGTCTCGCCCATTTCGCAATCGGTCAGCCCCATATTCGATGCCACCTGTTCGGGCGAGCGGACGCGATGCTGTTGGATGGTAAGCGCGCCGACCGTCCAGGCCGGCCCGTCCAGAACATAGAGCGTGTTTTCCGTGAAAATCGCGCTTTGCACTTTTTCCGTGCCGTCGGCGTAATGCGAGGTCATCTGGCGCGCGATGCGCGGCTGCTGCCATTGCATATATTTCGCCGTGGCCACCTTTTGGCAGGTATCATCGGCACGCGCCGCGACAGAGAACGATGCCGTCAAAGCGAGGATCGCGCCGCCTGCAATTGCCAGCCTGCTGATACCCAACTGCCCATGCCGAGAATTTTGCCGTGCCATGCCAGACCCTCCCAAGGTTGAACCGGACCACAAACGCTAATATGTCCGATTTGCCGTTCGCAAAACACATTGCGGTGATGCTGTCAGCGCCGTTTTCAAATCCATTGGCTTTAGCAAAGGTTCCGCAATGACTTACACGGTATTCGGCGACAAGGGATCGGGCGCGTTTTCGGCGGAGGCCGCCCTGGCGGAGGCCGGCGCGCCGTATGAATTTCACCTCGTCTCGCTGGAGAAAAACGAGCAGAAGAAGCCCGAATTTCTGGCCATCAATCCCAGCGGCAAAATCCCCGCGCTGAAATTGCCGGAAGGCCAGATCCTCACCGAGTCGCTGGCCATCCTTCTGACCGTCGCCGATCATTTCCCGAACGCCAAACTGCTGCCGCCACAGGCCAGCCCCGAACGCGGCACCGCCTATCGCTGGCTCGCTTTCCTGTCGGCGGAAATCTATCCGATGGTGGAAATCTCCGACTATCCCGAACGCTTCGCGCCGGCAGGCGCCGAAGCCGAGGCGCTGCGTACGAAAGCGCGCGAGCGCATCCGTCAGCGGCTTCTAATCGTGGAGCGCATGATCGCGGGACCATGGTTTCTGCCGAGCGGATTTTCCATCCTCGACATCTATGCCGCGATGTTCTCGCGCTGGCGCGGAAGCCTCGGCAAGGACTGGTCAGCGGCGGGGCATATTCCGAAGCTCGACGCGCTGTCGAAAGCGCTTTCCAAACGGCCCGCGCTCACCCATGTGTGGAAGCGCCATTTCTGGAACGATTGAACATGCTTCGTGGCTCGCTCCGCGAGCACCTCAGCATGACGAAGCGCCGTCATCCTGAGGTGGCCGCGCAAGCGGCCCTCGAAGGATGGTTGGTTACGCGTTCTCCAGAACGATGCCTTTTTCGGCGAGGAACGGGGCCAGCTCGTCGGCTTCGTACATCTCTTTGAGGATGTCGCAGCCGCCGACGAATTCGCCCTTCACATAGAGCTGCGGGATCGTCGGCCAGTTGGAGAATTCCTTGATGCCCTGACGGATCTCCGGGTCTTTCAAAACGTCGATGGCTTTGAACTTCACGCCCAGATTGGTGAGGATGCCCACCGTCGCCGCCGAAAACCCGCATTGTGGAAACACCGGCGTGCCCTTCATGAACAGCAGCACATCGCTGCCGGAAACTTCACTCTGGATGCGGTCGTGGACGGAATTGGACATGTTTTTCTCCGCTAAATCGCGGCCTCAATGGCTGTCAGGTTATGAAGTAGGTCCGAGCTCGCGATGCGTCAAGTTCATTGCGGAACATAGAACTCCAAAACCCTTCCGTCATGCGCGGAAATGGCCATGTTGTACAGCCGCCAAGGCATTTACCTGCGCATCGACTATCAAATTCTTTCTGTTCCTTCTCCGAAGGTTGAATAAACCAAGCATCTCCCTTTGGATCAGGAGCATCGTCGGACGTTCGATAGCGAAAGGCCTCCAAGCGTTTCGCAATTTCTTCTGGGTTGGATCGGCTAACCTGACCGTGAAAAATGGCTACTGAAAGAGCGATTGCTGTTTGCTCATCGGGAACCGCATCTCGACCTACTGGCCAAGAAAAATCTTGAGCCGATATTCCACTAGAAAATAAGCAGGCTGCTAGACCGAACAGAAATGCGGACCGCTTACGCATCCGCTTAGTCCTTCGCCGCCGTTTGCAGCGAGAGGGCGTGGAGTTCGCCGCCCATTCTGCCTTTCAGCGCGGCGTAAACCATCTGGTGCTGCTGCACGCGGGTCTTGCCCTTGAAGGCGGCGGTCGAGATCGCCGCGGCCCAATGATCGTTGTCATCGGCCAGCGCGGTCATGGTCACGTCCGCGTCGGGGAATGCTTCGCGGATCAGTTTCTCGATGTCGGACGCGGTCATGGCCATGGGGTTACTCTATCCCTTTATCCCACATCCGTCATCGCTCGGCTTGTCCGGGCGACCCATTTTTCTTTCCGTAAAATTGGGTCACCCGGATCGCTCGCAAAAGCTCGCGACCGTGTGATGACGAAAGAGCTTTAGTTGGTATGAGGCGCCGCCATGTAATTTGGGAACCAGCCTTCATGGGCTTTGCGCAAGTCGGCCAGCAGCGCTTCGCCTTCGCGTTCGACGCGCAGCACCTTCGCCGCGACCGTCTTGCCGATCAGCGCGTGGATGATCCCGGCTTCGCGAAGTTCGCCTTCGACCTTGTCAGCCTCAGCAACGGGCAGCGCGATGAGATAACGCGCCTGATCTTCGCCGAAGAAGAAGGGGATCGCGTCCACCACCGTTCCGGCGACGCCAACATCCACGCCGATATTTCCGGCGAGCGCCATTTCCGCCAGCGCGGACAAGATCCCGCCATCGGAGACGTCATGTACCGTATCGGCGCGACCGTCTTCGATCAGTTTACGGACAAACGTGCCGATCTTCTTTTCGGCGGCGAGATCGACCGGTGGCGCAGCGCCCTCTTCCTTGCCTTCGATCTCGCGCAGGTAAATCGACTGGCCAAGATGGCCCCGCGTTTCACCCACCAGCAGAATCGCATCGCCTTCGCGTTTGAACGCGATCGTCGCCATGCGATGCACGTTCTTCATCAAGCCGACCGCGCCAATCGCGGGTGTCGGCAAAATGCCTTCGCCGTTCGTCTCGTTATAAAGCGAGCAGTTGCCGCCGATGACCGGGAAATCCAGAGCGCGGCAGGCTTCGCCGATGCCGTCCACGGCTGAGACGATCTCGCCCATGATGTCGGGCTTTTGCGGATTGCCGAAATTCAGATTGTCCGTCACCGCCAGCGGCAACGCGCCAACGGCAGAGATATTGCGATAGGCTTCCGCCACCGCCTGCTTCGCGCCTTCGAACGGATCGGCCTTGCAATAGCGTGGGCTAACGTCCGTCGTCATCGCCAGACCTTTTTGCGTTCCGTGTACGCGCACCACCGCCGCATCTCCGCCCGGCTTCTGCACCGTGCCGGCCATAACGGTGTTGTCGTATTGCTCCCACACCCAGCGGCGCGAGGCCATGTCGGGTGAGCCCACGATCTTCCCCAGCGAGTCCATCAGCTTCTTCGACGCATCGAATTTCGGCGCGTCTGTCTTGGGCGCGCGCTTTTCGTAAGGCCGCTCCAGCACTGGCGCTTCATCCGACAGCGCGGTGATCGGCATGTCGGCAACCACCTCGCCCTTGTGCTTCACGACGAGACGCTTGGTATCGGTGGTGATGCCGATGACGGCGAAATCCAATTCCCACTTCCTGAAAATCTTTTCCGCTTCCGCCTCACGCCCCGGCTTCAGCACGGCCAGCATGCGTTCCTGACTCTCCGACAGCATCATCTCATAGGCCGTCATGTTCGCTTCGCGCTGCGGCACGGAATCGAGATTGAGTTCAATACCGCTGCCGCCCTTGTCGCCCATTTCGGCGGACGACGATGTAAGGCCTGCAGCCCCCATATCCTGAATGGCGATGATCGCATCCGTCGCCATCAATTCGAGACACGCTTCGAGCAACAGCTTCTCGGTAAAGGGATCGCCGACCTGCACGGTGGGACGTTTCTCGTCCGACGCATCGTCGAACTCCGCGCTCGCCATCGTGGCGCCGTGGATTCCGTCGCGGCCGGTTTTCGATCCGATATAGACGACGGGATTGCCCGCGCCTTTCGCGGCGGAGAGGAAAATCTTGTCCTGCCGCGCCAGGCCCACACACATCGCGTTGACGAGAATGTTGCCGTTATAACTTTTGTGGAAATTCACTTCGCCGCCGACAGTGGGCACGCCCATGCAGTTGCCGTACCCGCCGATGCCATGCACCACGCCTTCGACCAGATGGCGCGTCTTGGGATGCGACGGATCGCCGAAGCGCAGCGCGTTCATCATCGCGATGGGGCGCGCGCCCATGGTGAAGACATCGCGCATGATGCCGCCGACGCCCGTCGCCGCGCCCTGATAAGGCTCGATGAAACTCGGATGATTGTGGCTTTCCATCTTGAAGATGCAGGCATCGCCATCGCCGATATCGATCACGCCCGCGTTCTCGCCGGGGCCTTGCAGCACCCACGGCGCTTTGGTCGGCAGGCGGCGCAGATGAAAGCGCGTGGATTTGTAAGAGCAGTGCTCGCTCCACATCACAGAGAAAATACCGAGTTCGACAAAGCTCGGCTCGCGGTTCAGCAGGCGCTTGATGTTAGCGTATTCGCCTTCGGTGAGGCCGTGTTCCTTGACCAGTTCGGGAGTGATGGGGGTCATGTCACGCAAACCGCAAGATGTTGAGAGTTGAATTCGAGTTTTTGGAGGATCGCCGTCACCCTCCCCCCTCCCTCGTCGGGGTTTGTGAGGGAGTTTGAAAGAGGAATCGCAGCAGGCAACGTCATCACGGGGAAATAGGTTTCCAGCGGTTCAGAGTCAAGATCAAGATAGGAAAATAAACTCGGCCGCGCGACTCTGCTTTCTCACCGCCGCGGCCGGATCGGTGATTCAATTGGCCTGATATTCAAAATCGATCAGATAGACCTTCTCGCCCGCGCCATGTTTGGCGGTTTTCAGCAGATCGACGACGCCCAGAAATCCCGAACGCTTCGCCAGCGCGGGCGTGATGTGAGCAAGCGTGATCTGTTTGATCGACGTCACCTTCACAAAGCCGGGGCCGAGCGCATAGCGTCCACCCACTTTCACGCGCGGCGACTGCCAGATGCGGACGCTGCAAGTGATCTCGCCGCGCATGACAGGCTCACGAAGCTGCTTGGCGAATACCATTCGCGAAAATCCGTCAGGAAAGCGCTTCGATCAAACTCTCGAACATCGCTTTGCCATCGGTGCCGCCCAGCAGCGGATCGACCACCCGTTCGGGATGCGGCATGAGCCCCAGCACGTTGCGCTTTTCGTTGAGGATGCCGGCGATGTTGCGGGCGGAGCCGTTGGGGTTGTCGCCGGCGACATAGCGCAGCGCGATACGGTTTTCGCCCTCAAGGCGCTTCAAGGTTTCGTCGTCGGCGAAGTAATTGCCTTCGCCATGCGCGACGGGCACGGAAATCTTCTGGCCCTTGGAATATTTGCGGGTGAAGGCGCTTTGCGTTTCCTCCACTTCGAGCGCGACCGGGCGGCAGACGAATTTGAGATCGGCGTTGCGCATCAGCGCGCCGGGCAGCATCTGCGTTTCGGTCAACACCTGAAAGCCGTTGCAGATGCCCAGCACCGCGCCGCCCTTATCGGCATGCGCCTTCACCGCCTTCATCACTGCCGACTGGCTCGCCATCGCGCCGCAGCGCAGATAATCGCCGTAAGAAAACCCTCCCGGCAGCACGACCAGATCGACATCCGGCAGCGCGCTGTCCTGATGCCAGACCATATGCGGGTCTTTGCCGGTGAGCTGCTTCAGCGCGGTCTGCGCATCGCGGTCGCAGTTGGAAGCGGGGAATACGATGACGGCACTCTTCAAAACAAAACCTCCAACCTGATTGTCATGGACCGCCTAGAGCGGGCCACCCAGTTTGGTTCTGCACACTGCTGATTTTCTCAGCGCCTCTCCTCTGCGGCTCTGCGTCTCTGCGTGAGATTTTTGCACGCAGAGACGCAGAGCCGCAGAGAAAAACCAAACAATTTGCCACTCTCACCTGGGTAGCCCGCTCTAGGCGGGCCATGACAAGTGAGGGTATGGCTATGCCTTCAACTCGATCTCGTATTTCTCGATCACAGTGTTGGCGAGGAGTTTCTCGCACATGTCCTTCACCGCAGCGCGGGCCTTGGTTTCGTCGCTCTCTTTCAGTTCGAGGTCGATGACCTTGCCCTGGCGCACATCGCCGACGGCGCCGAAGCCAAGACCGTTCAGCGCGTGGCCGATCGCTTTTCCCTGCGGATCGAGAACGCCATTCTTCAAAGTAACAAATACACGCGCTTTCATTGTCTTTTCGGCTTTCTGATTTTGACTCGGGGGTTGAATAATATAGCTGTGGCGAACAGGGTTATGAACATTGGATCGAAGATAAACTCGACCGAATGGACAGGCGCACGGAACAGCCAACTGACAAACCAGGTTCCGAGCATCCCGGTCATAAACACGTAAACCAGCACACCAAGGCGCACGCGAAGAAGGCCATCTTCGTTCGACAAAATGTCCTTCACAGTGCGGATCATTTCACCAACACCGGCCCCTTGTTTTCGCCTTGCACGTTTTCCGGCATGATGCCGAGGCGGCGAGCGACTTCGCTATACGCTTCGACCACGCCGCCCATGTCGCGGCGGAAACGATCCTTGTCCATTTTCTCGTTGCTGGTCGCGTCCCACAGCCGGCATGAATCCGGGCTGATCTCATCGGCCAGCACGATGCGCATGTAATCGTTTTCCCACAGCCGTCCGAACTCCACCTTGAAGTCCACCAGCTTGATGCCGACGCCAAGGAACAGCCCGGAGAGAAAATCGTTGATGCGGATGGTGAGGTTCACGATGTCGTCGAGATCCTGCGGGCTCGCCCAACCGAACGCGGTGATGTGTTCTTCACTGACCAGAGGATCGTGCAGCGCATCGTTCTTGTAGCAATATTCGATGATCGAGCGCGGCAGCACCGTGCCTTCCTCGATGCCGAGACGCTTGGACAGCGAACCGGCCGCGACATTGCGCACGATCACTTCCAGCGGAATGATCTCGACTTCCTTCACCAGCTGCTCGCGCATGTTGAGGCGCTTGATGAAATGCGTCGGCACGCCGATCTGGGTCAGCTGCGTCATCAGATATTCGCTGATGCGGTTGTTGAGGACGCCCTTGCCGTCCAGCACGGCCTTCTTGGTCGCGTCGAACGCGGTGGTGTCGTCCTTGAAATAGGTGATGAGCGTGCCCGGCTCCGGTCCTTCGTAAAGGATCTTGGCCTTGCCTTCGTAGATTTGACGGCGGCGTTTCATGGCATTTCCTCCGCCCGGAAATAGAAAAGGAGGCGACGCGCCCCCTGTTGGGAATCCAATCTAGCGGATGGGGGCGGCACGGGGCAACGCGGCAACAGGTTGCGGCTGCTCCGTGCGGTCCGCATATCCACATCTTCGGATATGCTCCGCAGATAATGATTTCTCTTTATCCTTCAAGTGGTTGCCCGCTGGCGGCCGCAATCCTGCGGCCATTTTTGGCCTATATCCGCGCCCGGCCGGGGCCGACGCGATCGCGCCTCTTCAGAATGACCCAGGCAATTCCCCAAACCGCTGTGGCGATGGCGGCAGCCGGCAGGGTGACAAACATGAACCACCCGGAGACGAACAGGACGTACAGATTGTCGCCGATATCCGAACCCATGAACATGCAGCGATGCGTGCCACCTTCATCGAGGACACAATGCAGTGCGCTCGCCATCCCGCTCGCCGCGATCACCGACAAAATCGGCAGTGCGCCGAACAAAACGATCACAAATAGCAGCCAGAGCATGATCTTTCTGTGCATTGGACGTGCGACCCCGGCCTGTTCGGCACCGTTTGGAGCATGCCACGGAACCTTCCCCACGGAAAACCGTCAGCTTGCCCTTAGCTTGGCCAGCGCCTCCGGAAAGCGCCGCGACAGGGGCACCGGCAATTCTCCCAGTTCCACCGTGTAATCGCCGGAGCCTTCGGGCCGCAGCGCCGTCATCGCCTTGGCGTTCACCAGCCAGGACCGGTGTGTGCGCAGGAAACCGCGCGGGCCGAGTTCGGTTTCCAGCGCCGACAACGGCGAGCGCATCAACAATTTGCGCCCGTCGCGCAAGACGAACTCCACGTAATTGCCTGCCGAGGCGATGGCGAGAACCTGATCGAGCCGCACGCGATTGAGTTTCGCGCCATCGCGAATGTCGAAAGTCAGCGTCTGTCCCGGTGTTTCGATCAATTGCTGCTGGCGCAGCAGATGTTCGATCAGCGCGAAGCCGGCAACGAACAAGGCATAGCCCAGCGCATCCTTGCCAAATTCATAGAAGAAGTGCGGCCAGAACCGGCCAAACTCGTAATGGTCGGATGCCAGCCAATAGATGAGTTTGCGCAAGCCCACGAAGCCCGTGACATGGACGAGCGAAAAGACAAGCGCCGCCGGGATGTGTACCAGCAATTTCCAGTGCGGGCGCACAAAGGGCGGCGCGATGCGATAGGCGATCCACGGAATCCAGAAGAAAATCATCAGCGTGAGCCAGCTTGAGGCTTCCCCAACGACCGGTCCCAATATGCCTTCGCGCGGCATCTCATGCGCATCCGTGATGACATTGATGGCATTAACCGCCGCGACCATGACCCCCGCCGCCGCAAAGCCATAGAAAAGGGTCCGCCGCCGCGTTCCGCCCGTCCCCACGGCGTCGCCGCTCACCCCAAGCCATTGCCAGAAATCACCAATCCGGCGCGCGCTATCCCGCGCCCCTTTCACAGGCGCGGGCGGCAGCACAGATTGCGGTTCAGGAAAAACACCGGACATGCACCGAATATAGGACGTCCGGCGGCAGAGGGAGAGATGACAAATGCGAACAGGCGATGTGATCAAGGCGGTTGCGGTGGCGGGTGCCATCATCCTTGCGGGGACAGGCGCCAAGGCGGGAACCGGCTGGGGCTATTACGGCGGCGATGAAGGCGGGCAGCGATTCTCGTCCGCCAGCCAGATCACGCCCGCCAATGTCACAAGCCTGAAACAGGCCTGGAGCTTTTCCACCGGCGACATGGTGACGAAGGCTGCCGCCATGAACCGCGCCTCGTTCGAGAACACGCCCATCCTGGCCGATGGAAAACTCTACATCTGCTCGTCCTTCAACGAAGTCAGCGCGGTCGATCCCGGCACCGGCAAGCCGTTCTGGCGCTTCGATCCCAAATTGAACATCAATCTTGGCTACCCCAACGATTACATCTGCCGCGGCGTGGCATTTTCGGTGGTGCCGGGTGCGCAAGGGTTGTGCGCGCATCGCATCTATCTGAACACGGCGGACCGGCGCTTGATCGCGCTGGACGCGGAGAACGGAAAGCTCTGCCCAAGCTTCGGCAATAACGGCACCGTGGTGATCCCGCCGGGCCAGCAGCTAGATGGTCCGCATTTCGGCCGCATCCAGACGACCTCCGCGCCGGTTGTGACGCATGGGCTGGTGATCGTCGGCTCCTCGATCGACGACAACCAGAAAGTCGATGAGCTGCGCGGCACGGTGCATGCCTTTGACGCGGTGACCGGGGCGTTGAAATGGAGTTTCGATCCGCTCGCGGGCGAGCCGTCTTCGTTTCGTGGCGGCGCCGCGAATGTGTGGGCGCCGATGAGCGTGGACGAGGCGCAAGGTCTCGTCATCCTGCCGGTATCGAGCGCAAGCACCGATTTCTGGGGCGGGTTGCGCGTGGGCGACGGCAAATATGCGAACTCCATCGTGGCGCTGCATGTCGCCGATGGCAGCGTGGCGTGGTCGTTCCAGACGACGCATCACGATGTCTGGGATTACGACATTCCCGCGCAACCGACATTGGGCATGGTGACGTATAAAGGTCAGACCGTTCCTGCCGTGCTGCAGCCCACCAAGCAGGGGCTTCTCTTCACCATCAACCGCACCAATGGTGTGCCCCTTATTCCGGTTGTGGAACGCAAAGTGCCGCAAGGCGGTGCGCCCGGCGAAAAACTGTCGCCGACGCAGCCGATCCCGGTGGCACCTGGGCCGCTCGCCGCCAATCACATCGCGCCGGAGGATGCGTTCGGGTTGACGTTCTGGGATCGCGGAAAATGCCGCGACAAGATCGCGGCCGCGCGCCATGACGGGCTTTACACGCCGCCATCGCTGCAAGGCACGATCATCTATCCTTTCACCGGCGGCGGCACGAACTGGGGCGGGCTCGCTTTCGATCAGGCGCATGACATCGTCTATGTGAACACGTCGAACGTCATGCATCTCGTCACGCTCATCAAGCGCAAGGAGTTCTCCGCGACGCGCGAGCGTTTTCAGCACACGGAAGTCTCGCCCAATGACGGCGCGCCGTTCGGCATGATGCGCGAGACGGTGCTTTCGCCCATCGGCATGCCGTGCAATCCGCCGCCCTGGGGACAGCTCCATGCCATTGACATGCATACCGGCAAGATTTTGTGGTCGGTGCCGCTGGGCACGACCGAAGATATGGCCCCGTTCAGCGAATACATTCTGGGCAAGACCGGCGCGCCCAATCTGGGCGGCCCCATCGTGACCGCGGGCGGCCTCGTCTTCATCGGCGCTGCGATGGACGACTATATTCGCGCCTTCGATACGAAGACGGGCGCGGAGCTATGGCGCGCGCGCCTGCCCGCCGGCGGACAGGCGACGCCCATGACTTATATGTGGAAAGGCAAGCAATACATCGTCATCGCCGCCGGCGGACACTCGAAACTCGACACCAAGCGCGGCGATCAGGTGATCGCGTTCAGTTTACAATAACAGCCTCCCTGAAGGAGGCCGACAATCTGCACGGCAAATTTCGGGGAGGGTCACGGCGCGAGTCCGGACCCCTCCTCGAAAAATTACGTCTCGTCGCCGTGATGATGGTGGTGGTGTTCGCCGAACTGCGATTGCGCGTCGTGGAAATTGCCATGCGCGGTGAAGTCGACATCGAAGTCCAGCTCCTCGGCGAGGAACATGTCGGTCAATTTCATGCGCCACGTCACGGTATGGCCTTCGCCGTCGGTGGTCACGATGGGCGTTACCATCTGGTTGCCGACAACGACCGGCGCCGCGTGATCGATGGAGCCGGGCAGCCAGACGCTGAACGTATAGGTATGATCGCCGAACATGCTGGTCAGGATGTCCTTGCCCAGATTTCCGTCTTCGTCGTCATGACGATGACGGGCACGATCGATATTGAACGTGCGGTGGAAGTTCACTTCCGTGCCGCCAAGGCCGAGCAGCTTCTGGCCTTTCACATGCAGGCTGATCGTTTCATCCGACAGTTTCAGATCGGACAGATCGTGGAACGACGTGCCGGTGGTCTGTACCGTCTTGCCGTTCTCGTAGGAGACTCGCGTCGCCATCGGCATGTCGCCGATGTCAATGTCGGTATGTTTTTTCTGCAAGCCGTCGCCGACGATGCCGTCCGCCGCCACCGAGACCGCATAGCCGCCCGAGCCATCGCGCCCGACGGCGACCTTCTGGCCGAGATCGAAACAGCCCGACAGGCCCACGGCGCAGGCAATCACCGCACCCAGCGAAACCAGCCTTTTCGGCGCAAAAATCGCGAAATTCATGTGTCCCTCCCAAGACGCGCCAGCGGCGCATCCCCATTAAGTGGAGAGGGTTTTGGCGAAAACAAGGACGGGCAGATGGCGGGATTGTGACCGGCAAAATGAAATCACGCGGAGGCGCAGAGCCGCGGAGTTCTTTTCTGTCGTCGAGCGTTGAGCGCGATCTGACGACGGAATTGGCCGGGCATTGCCCGGCCAGAATCAAAACCGCACCGGGCGATGCAGATAAAAAATGAACTCCGCGGCTCTGCGCCTCCGCGTGAAAAATCTTTTTACCCGAACACGCGATCGAAAATCGTATCGACGTGCTTGAAATGATAGTCGTTGTCGAACATCGCTTCGAGCGATTTCG
Organism: Rhizomicrobium sp.; assembly: GCA_036509475.1. Taxonomy (GTDB): domain Bacteria; phylum Pseudomonadota; class Alphaproteobacteria; order Micropepsales; family Micropepsaceae; genus Rhizomicrobium. Next base: position 13,015 of record DATCFN010000115.1, read on the forward strand.
CCGTCACCGCCCTCGACACCACCGGATCGGCCTTTAGCAATTCGAGCAGCGTGCCTTCGCCTGCCCAGGCACGCATCGCGTTCGATTGCACCAGCTTGTAGGCCGCTTCGCGCTCGATGCCGGCCTGCGTCAGCGCCAGCAGCGCGCGCTGCGAATGCACGACGCCTTTCGTCAGGTCCAGATTCCGCTGCATGTTCTCGGCGCGGATCAGCAGCTTGTCGACGATGCCCGCCATGCGCGCCAGCGTGAAATCCAGCGTGATGGTCGCGTCCGGCGCGATAAACCGCTCGACCGAGGAATGCGACATGTCCCGCTCATGCCAGAGCGCAACATTCTCGAACGCCGGAATGGCATAAGACCGCACCATGCGCGCCAGGCCGACGACGTTCTCGCTGAGAATCGGATTGCGTTTGTGCGGCATCGCGGAGGAACCTTTTTGGCCTTCCGCAAAAAACTCCTGCGCTTCCAGAACTTCGGTGCGTTGCAGATGGCGCACTTCGGTCGCGAGCCGTTCCAGCGAGCTTGCCACCACCGCCAGCGCCGCGAAGTAGGCGGCGTGGCGGTCGCGTGCGATCACCTGTGTCGATACAGGTTCGACTTTCAGACCCAGCTTCGCCGCGACATGCGCTTCAACACGGGGGTCGACATTGGCGAATGTCCCCATCGCGCCCGTGATCATGGCTGTCGCGACTTCGGTACGTGCGGTCTTCAGCCGTTCCTTGTTGCGCAAAAACTCGGCGTAGAAGCCGGCAAGCTTCAACCCAAACGTCGTCGGTTCGCCGTGAATGCCGTGGCTGCGCCCGATGGTCGGTGTGTATTTGTGTTCCAGCGCGCGCTTCTTCAGCGCGGCGAGCAGCAGATCGACATCGGCAATCAGGATGTCCGTCGCGCGCGCAAGCTGAACGGATGTCGTTGTGTCCAGCACGTCCGACGAGGTCATGCCCTGATGCACGAAGCGCGCCGACGGCCCGATCAACTCCGCCAGAT
>DATCFN010000116.1:0-7978 GCA_036509475.1 Rhizomicrobium sp.
CGGGCGGCGGCCCCGCCGCATCGCTGTCAGGAAGAATGGAAATCGCTTCGGCATGGGTTCCGCCGTTCCAGATGGCGTTGAAGCCGTCCGGGCAAAGGATTTCCCAGCCGTGGGAATTGGCGATGTTGAGCGGCAGGCAACGATAGGCGTAGCGCTGCACCGTATTGTCCATCCAGGCGCGGTCGGGCGCCGCCGGACGGATATGCAGATTCAGCCCGTCGATGACATAGGCCTTGAGTTTCATGGCGTGGTGCCGCTGCGCATCTGTCGTTTCCCGCTTTGGCCAGACTATTCGCGCGGCGAAGCGGAAACAACGCATCGGGCGACGCGGCCAAGGATGACAGGCCCAAAGACGGCTTGTATATCGTCGCGATGTTGCGACTGACCGAGATCAAGCTGCCCCTGGGCCATGCGCCGCAGGCTTTGAGCGCCGCCATCCGCGAACGTCTGCGTGTTCCGGCGGCCGATATAGTAAGCCACACGGTCGTGCGGTGCGGCCATGATGCGCGCAAGAAATCCGCCATCGTTCTTATCTATACGCTGGACGTTGAGCTGCGTGACGAAGCGGCGGTGCTGGCGAAGTTGAAGGACGACAAGCGCGTCCGCCTCGCGCCCGACATGGACTACAAATTCGTCGCGCATGCGCCCGAAGGTTTGCGCGAACGCCCGCTGGTGATCGGGGCGGGGCCGTGCGGATTGTTCGCCGGCTTGATCCTCGCGCAGATGGGATTCCGTCCCATCATTCTGGATCGCGGCAAGGTGGTGCGCGAACGCACGCAGGATACATGGGGGCTGTGGCGGCGTTCGGTTCTGAACCCGGAATCCAATGTGCAGTTCGGCGAAGGTGGTGCGGGCACGTTCTCCGACGGCAAGCTCTATTCGCAAATCAAAGACCCGCGATTTCTGGGCCGCAAGGTTTTGACGGAGTTCGTGAAGGCAGGCGCGCCGGAAGAAATCCTCACCGCCGCCAAACCGCATATCGGCACGTTCCGTCTGGTGAAAATGGTGGAGAGCCTGCGCGCCACCATCGAAAATCTCGGCGGCGAATATCGCTTCGAGCATCGCGTCGACGATCTCGATATTGAAACGTCGGCGGATGGCGCGCGGCATGTGCGCGGTGTCGTGCTGGCGGACGGTTCGCGCATCGCGGCGAAACATGTCGTGTTGGCGGTGGGCCACAGCGCGCGCGACACGTTTGCGATGCTGCACCAACGTGGCGTCGCCATCGAGGCCAAGCCTTTCTCCATCGGCTTTCGCATCGAACATCCGCAGTCGTTGATCGACCGTGCGCGGTTCGGCGCCAGCAAGCAGGAACTGGGCGCGGCGGATTACAAATTGGTGCATCACGCCTCTAACGGCCGTGATGTTTACAGCTTCTGCATGTGCCCCGGCGGCACGGTGGTCGCGGCCGCATCGGAACCGGGCCGCGTCGTCACCAACGGCATGAGCCAATATTCGCGCAACGAGCGCAACGCGAATGCCGGCATCGTCGTCGGCATCACGGCCGCCGATTATCCGGAAGGCCCGCTCGCCGGAATCGATTTCCAGCGCCACTGGGAAGAACGCGCTTTCGTTGCGGGCGGCGAGAATTACAAAGCCCCGGCGCAAAAGGTCGGCGATTTTCTGAGCGGTCGTGCATCCACGGAATTGGGCGAAGTGATCCCGTCTTACAAACCCGGTGTGACGCCAACGGATTTGTCGTCCTGCCTTCCCGACTTCGCGATCAGCGCGATCCGCGAAGCGCTGAGCGCGTTCGGAAAGCAGATCAAAGGTTTCGACATGGACGACGCCGTGCTGACCGGCGTCGAGACGCGCACGTCATCGCCCATCCGCATCGGCCGCGGCGACGATTTCCAGAGCCTGAACACGCGCGGATTGTTTCCGGCCGGCGAAGGCGCAGGCTTCGCGGGCGGGATTTTGTCGGCCGGCGTGGATGGCATCAAAGTCGCCGAGGCGGTTGCGAAGGATGTGGTTCTGGAATCTCGCGCAAAATAATTCAGCGTCGCCGGACAATAGAGCGCACAACATCTCGGTGTCATGGCCCGCTTAGTGCGGGCCATCCAGTTGGGGTTACGTTTGTTTCTAATAAAATATGCCGTCATCGCCGGGCTTGTTCCGGCGATCCATCACCCCGATGCGAAACGGCGGATATGGGTGGCCGGGACAAGCCCGGCCATGACGAGATAAAATGGACAGGCTGTAAAACGCGTCATCTGGGTGGCCGTCCGCACACTGTCGCTACGGACCTCCGACGGGCCATGACAGATGCGGTTGGGTTTCCAGTCGATTCAGCGCTTGACGTTTGTTCTCTTTTCGTTCTAACGTCTTTTCATGCAACCGGCCTTCTCTTTCGGCCAATCGGCCGACCTTTTTTCGATCCGGGACCGCCTTCGGGTGGTCTTCGGCCAGATCCGGGATTCCGAGCGGTTGGATCCGACCAGCCAGTTCGTCCGCAGCTTCCTCGGCGCCAAAAATTACGACCGCAATAGCTGGAACGCCTACTGGCGGTTGACGCGCCATTTCAAAGACTGGGATGCGCTGGCCGACGCGCCGGTTTCGGAAATCGAAAGCATCATCGCGGACGTGAACCTGCACGAAAAGAAAGCGCCGGACCTGAAAGCCGCGCTGCTGCATATCCGTGTCCGCAGCGGCGCCATCAATCTGGAATTTCTGGGCAGCCTGGATGTGCGTACGGCACTGGTATGGCTGGAACAGATTCGCGGCGTGGGCCGCAAGATCGCGGCCTCGACATTGAGCTTCAGCAGCTTGCGCAAGCGCGCCTTCGTCGCCGACGCGCATATCATCCGCGTGCTTACCCGCTTCGGCATGGCCAAACGTAACGCTAAGACCGAAGACGCCTACAATGCGGTGATGCAATCGGCCGATGGTTTCGAGGCCGACGATCTTTATGAATTGCACTGGTATCTGAAAAAACTCGGCCAACAGACGTGCCGGCCGTTCCGCGCCGAATGCGGAGCCTGCGCGCTGTCGGAAATCTGCCTCCAGCGCGTGGAGGAAGGCGCGGCCGCGCGATCCGGCCACGCCCTATGAGCCATGCACGACACCGCCGAGAAAATCGCGCAGCTTCGCGCCACGCTCGCCCGGGCGGGACTGGAAACGCTGGTCGCCAATGCGCGCGTACCATTGGGCTACGCGCCTGCCGACACGGCCCTGAAAGGCGGGCTGCAGCGCGGCGCCCTGCATGAAATCTATGCCGCGACAGGTTCGGAGACTTGCGCAACCGGCTTCGCGGCCGGTCTTGCCGCGCGTGTCGCGGGCAAGGGGAAAATTCTCTGGATCCGTCAGGATTATTCCGCGATGGAATTCGGCGAATTGTCCGCGACCGGTTTTCTCGAACTGGGCATCGATCCGTCCTGCCTGATCCTGCTGCGCGCGGCGCATGCGGATGACGCAGTGAGGGCCGCGTCCGATGCGCTGGCCTGCGCGGCGCTCGGCGCGGTTGTCGTCGAGATTCCCGGCGCCCCGAAAATCCTCGATCTGGTGACCAGCCGCCGTCTCACTTTGGCCGCCGCGCAAAAGAACGTCACGGTTTTCCTGCTGCGCTTCGGCGCGAAACCGCAGGACAGCACGGCGGAAACCCGCTGGCTCATCCGCACGCGCGCCTCGTCATTGGAAGACGAAAACTGGGGTGGGCCGGTTTTCGAAACAGATCTCGTTCGCAATCGACATGGACGAACGGGACATTGGGTCATGGAGTGGAATTGCGATGCTGGTTTCTTCGGGGCGTGCGGGCGCGCGGCGGATCATCGCGCTGTGGTTTCCGCGGCTGGCGACTGACAGGTTGCAGCGGCGCTGGAAAGCGCAGGCCGCGCAGGCGCTGTGCGATCCATCGGCAGAGCAACCCGCCGCGCCGCCGCCGCTTGTCGTCGTGACGAAAGAGAAGAACGCGCTGCGTCTTTCCGCGTTAGACCGCAAGGCGACGGCGATGGGCCTTTCGGTGGGGCAACCGCTCGCCAATGCGCGCGCCGTTCTGCCGGAAATCAAGGTGATGGCGGCGAACGAGGCTGCGGACCACAAACTGCTCGAACATATCGCCGGCTGGTGCGACCGCTTCACGCCGTTTGTAGCCATCGACGGCGCGCGCGCGCTGCTCCTCGATGTCACCGGTGCCGCGCATCTGTTCGGCGGCGAACAGGCATTGCTCGATCTTGTTTTGGGCGCGTTGCGCAAACAGGGTTTCGCGGTGCGCGGCGCGCTGGCGGGAACGGCGATGGCCGCGCGCGCCTGCGCCCGCTATCGCGATGGTTTCGTCGTGGCCGCAGGTCAGGAAGCAAACGCCACCGCGAAATTTCCCATCGAGGCGCTTTTTCTCGATGCCGTCACCACGCATGCGTTCCGCCGCGCCGGATTGAAAACGGTCGGACAGGCCGCCGCGCGCGAGCGGCACGAACTTACCGCGCGGTTCGGGGCTGCGATGGTGTTCACGCTGGAAGCCGCATTGGGCAAGGCCGAGCGGCCGATTTCGCCCCGCGCCCCGCTTCCCGATTACAGCGCCGAACGCAATTTCCCCGAGCCTGTCGCCACCGAAGATATTATCCGCGCCACGCTGACATCGCTGGCGCAAACCTTGTGCGACGCGCTGGACAAAAACGGCCAGGGCGCGCGGCGCCTGGAAGCGGTGTTCTTCCGCGCCGACGGCGCCGTCATGCGCATCGCCGTGCAGACCGGTGCGCCGACGCGAGCGCCGCACATCATCGAACGGCTGTTCCGCGAGAAGCTCGATGCGCTGGCCGATCCGCTCGATCCCGGCTTCGGCTTCGATCTCATCCGCCTTTGCGCCAGCTATACGCAACGCTGCGAAGCGCAAGCCGCCGACTTCACCGCCAATCTCAATGAAGAACGCGAAATCCGATTCCTGTTGGATCGATTGTCCGCCCGCTTCGGCGCGCACCGCGTTCTGGCGTTCCAGCCGAACGACACGCACATCCCCGAAGCCGCCGCCGCCATCCTGCCCGCACAGGAGCTGCGCGGCGTGAAAGCGTCGTGGTTCGTCATCCGCCAGCCGGCGGAAGCGCCGCACCGGCCTTTGCGGCTTCTCGCCAATCCGGAGCCCATCGACGCGCTTGCGCCGGTGCCGGCCGGTGCGCCGCGCCGCTTCCGTTGGCGGCGTATCCTGCACGATGTCGTGCTGGCGGAAGGACCCGAACGCATCGCGATGGAATGGTGGCGGCATCTCGCCCCGCAAGCGACGCGCGATTATTTTCGCGTCGAAACCACGGGCGGCGCGCGGGTCTGGCTTTATCGCGACGGGCTTTACGCGCACGAGACCGGCAGCCCGCGCTGGTTCTTGCATGGCAGGTTCGCATGACGGGCTTTGCCGAGATCGGGGTGACGACGAATTTTTCGTTTTTGCGCGGCGCGTCGCATCCGAAGGAATTTGCGGTTGCCGCCGGGCTTCTGGGGTATCACGCCGTTGGCATCGCCGATCGCAACACGCTGGCCGGCGTGGTGCGCATGTATTCGGCTTTCGAAGAATTGCGGGAAAAAGGCCTGCCCACATGCCGGCAGCTTGTCGGCGCGCGCCTCGTTTTCGTCGATGGCACGCCGGATATTCTTGCCTATCCGGTTGACCGCGAGGCTTATGGCCGTTTGTGCCGCCTGCTCAGTGCGGGAAAACTTCGCGCACCGAAGGGCGAATGTTTTCTTACGCTGGACGATCTTTTGAAGTGGCAAGAAGGGCTGCTGCTTGTCGTCATGCCGCCCCATCCTGGCGACAATCATTCGATTGCAGAACCGTCTCGCAAATTTTGGAATGATGGCCTCGCCCTGCTGGACGATGATGTCGGCAGGATTGCAGACGAGAAATATGAAAGTTTCGTTCGCGCCGAATTCGCGGACATCGAAACCCTGATCAAGAAATTGTCCGTTGTCGCGTCCGGCCGCGTCTGGCTGGGCGCATCCATGCCCTATTGTGGCGATGACAAGCGCCGATTACGCGAATGGCAGCGGGTTGCGCGGAACGCCAATGTTTCTCTGCTGGCAAACAACGATGTCCTGTATCACTGCCCGGAGCGGCGCGAACTTCAGGACGTCGTTACCTGTATCCGCGAACATGTCACGCTAAACGATGCGGGATATCTGCTGCAAAGTAACGCTGAACGATATCTGAAACCGCCGGAGGAAATGACGGAACTTTTTCGCGAAGCACCGCAAGCCGTCACCGAAACCATTCGCTTCGCCGATCGCATCAAATTCAACCTTGACGATCTCAAGTACAATTACCCGGACGAGATCGGATCGCTGGGGCAAACGCCTCAGAGATATCTGGAGCAACTCGTCCGGCAGGGCGCGGAAACGCGTTATCCCGGCGGAATCCCGCCGATCGTCCATGAACTTCTGATGAAAGAATTGGCTCTCATAGAAAAGCTCGACTACGCGCCATATTTCCTGACGGTTCGCAGAATCGTGGGCTTTGCGAATGCACGGAATATCCTTTGTCAGGGGCGCGGCTCTGCCGCCAATTCGGCCGTTTGCTATGTTCTGGGAATTACCGCCGTAGATCCGGCACAGAACGATGTGCTGTTTGAGCGATTTATTTCCGAAGAGCGCAAAGAGCCACCGGACATTGACGTCGATTTCGAACATGAGAAACGTGAAGAGGTCATTCAGGATGTCTACAAATTCTATGGTCATAAGCACGCAGCGCTGACCGCAACCGTCATCCACTACCGTCCGCGCAGCGCAATCGGCGACGTCGGAAAAGTTTTCGGCCTTACCGAAGACGTGACGAACGATCTGGCCAGTGGCGTATGGGGAAGCTGGGGAAGCAATCTCAGTGAGAGCCAAGTTCGGCAGGGCAAACTAAATCCCTTCAATCTTCTCATTGCCCGCGCGGTGAAATCCGCGAACGAACTGATCGGATTCCCGCGCCATCTTTCTCAGCATGTCGGTGGCTTTGTCCTGACACGCGACCGGCTCGACGAGATCGTGCCTGTCGGTCCCGCGACGATGGAAGACCGTCATTTCATCGAATGGGACAAGGATGACATCGATATATTGCGGATGATGAAAGTCGATGTGCTCGCACTCGGTATGCTCACCTGTATTCGCAAAGCGTTTGGCCTGATTTATGAACACCGGAAAAAAGAAGAGAAAAAGCTGACCTTGGCTGGCGTGCCGCGCGAAGATTTCGCGGTTTATGAAATGCTTCAAAAGGCTGACGCTATAGGGGTCTTTCAGGTTGAAAGTCGTGCACAGATGAACATGCTGCCGCGGCTTAAACCGACGAAATTTTACGATCTCGTGGTGGAAGTCGCCATCGTTCGCCCCGGACCCATCCAGGGCAACATGGTGCATCCCTATTTGAAGTGCCGCGAAAATCCTTCGCTCATTACTTATCCCAAACCCTCACCTGAACATGGACCTGCCGACGAGTTGGTATCCGTGCTGGGAAAAACCTGTGGGGTACCGCTATTTCAGGAACAGGCAATGAAGCTCGCCATTGTGGCTGCGGATTTTAGCGCAAAAGAAGCCAATCAATTACGCCGCGCCATGGCGACCTTCCGCAATGTCGGCACGATCGGAAGCTTCGAAGAGAAAATGGTCGAGGGCATGGTGAAGCGCGGTTATGAGCGCGAATTCGCGCAAAACTGTTTTAACCAGATAAAAGGTTTCGGTTCATACGGCTTCCCTGAAAGTCATGCCGCAAGCTTTGCACATCTTGTTTATATTTCTGCTTGGATCAAACGCTATCACCCCGCCGCCTTCGCCTGCGCGCTGCTGAATTCGCAGCCGATGGGGTTCTATGCGCCGGCGGAGATCGTGCGCGATGCGCGCGAGCATGGCGTAGAGGTGCGGCATGTCGATGTGAATGTCAGCAGGTGGGACAACATTTTGGAGCCGGACGACAAAGGCGGCCTGGCTTTGCGGCTTGGTTTTCGCCAAGTCGACGGATTCGGCAAAGCGTGGGCAAAACTGCTCGTCGATGCGCGGGGCAATCGCTATGGCGGGGTCGACA
>DATCFN010000117.1:0-7693 GCA_036509475.1 Rhizomicrobium sp.
CTCCGATCAGAGGCTTATAGGACAGGCCTTTGGTGATCTTTTTCCACTGCAGCGCATCGAAATCCGCGCCGATGTAGGACCGCAACGGCTCCGGAACGCGCGTTGCCGCAGGACCCGATTTCAGGGTGGCCGGCAGCGGCGTTGCATCGTCGAGCCGCGCGAGGACGGACTGCAAAGCGTTCTCGCCAAGGACGACCGGTTCGGCAGATTCAAGCAATGCGCCGCCCGCAGCTTCCGCCCTGGCTACCGTGCGACGGCACGCCGGGCATAGCGCGAGATGCGTCGCCAGGACCAAGGACGTCCCTTCATCGGTCGCACCGGCGGCATAGCTCAACAACAATTCGTCGGCCGGATGGTGTATAATTGTCATGACTCTCCACCCATCGCCGCTCGGATGCGAACCATCGCCAGCCGAAGCCGCGATTTTACCGTTCCCAGCGGCAGTCCAAGTTCCAGTGCTATCTGGCTATGCGGCTTGTCCGCGAAAAATGACATTTGCACGACTTGCGCCTGATCCGGTGAAAGTTTCGTCAACGCCTCGTGGATACGAAGGTCGTCGTCGCCGCGCATCATCCGCGCGTCCGCCTGAGGTTCTTCGTCAGGCACAAGAACCGGATCGTTTGGATCGAATTCGGGGCGGCGTTCGCGCCGGATGGCGTCGATACGAAGATTACGCGCGATGGTGAATATCCATGTCGCCGCCGACGCCTTGGAGGAGTCAAAAAGCGCCGCCTTTCGCCAGATCGACAGCATCGTTTCCTGGGCCAGATCTTCAGCCAATGCAGGACCTGCACCCAGTCGCAAAAGGTAGCTTTTGACCCGCGGCGCAAAGTGATCGAACAGCGCAGCGAAAGCCGCGCGGTCGCGATGCGCGCCGACCGATTGCAATAGCGCATTCAAATGCGCGGCGAGTTCAGATGCTTTTTCCGTCATTCGATACTGCGTTTGAACACGACGGCGTATGCCAGATCGCACCTGGCGAAGCCAAGCGGGAGCGGGGGGCATCGGTTCGGCCACGGCCTGTGCATACGCCATCATAGACAGATTTACGATAATGGCGTGCCGGCGGATCACAGAGGTTCCGTTGATCCGCCACAGCGGGGAACGCGTACCAGACTTACCGGGTTTTAGACCGGCATGTGGAGGTTCGCGTGAGCGCTGCCCTATACGACAGAAAAGCCGATCGCGGCCACGATGCGCGCCATTTCGCGGTGGTGGGCAGCGGAATTGCCGGAATGTCGGCCGCGTGGCTGGTGTCCAAGAGGCACCCCGTAACGGTCTACGAACGCGAATTGCGGTTGGGGGGCCACACGCACACCGTCGAAGTGGAAACGGCGCATGGCACGGTGCCGGTCGATACCGGTTTCGTCGTTTACAATGAGCCGAACTATCCGAACCTCACGGCCTTGTTCGCGCATCTGGGCGTGAAGACCGAAAAGAGCGAGATGACCTTCGCCGTCTCCATGGACGGCGGCGCGTTGGAATATTCCAGCCAGCTTGCGGGGCTGATCGCGCAGCCTTCGAACTTCGCGCGCAATGACTATTTGCTGATGTGGCGCGATGTGCTGCGTTTCTACCGCGAGGCGGCGCAAACCTTGAGCACGGACGACACCCGCACAAGTCTCGGCGCCTATCTGGACGATCACGGCTATTCCGACGCTTTCGCCCGCTTTCACCTTTTGCCGATGGCGGCCGCCATCTGGTCTTCCTCGCTGGAAGACATGCGGGCTTACCCGGTCGCCGCTTTCGCACGCTTCTTTGCCGATCACGGTTTGCTCAAACTGATAAACCGCCCCAAATGGCGCACGGTGAGCGGCGGATCGCAGGAATATGCCAAAAAGCTGACCGCCCAATATGCCGGCAGCATCCATTTGCGCCGTGGCGCCAAGACAATCCTGCGCGACGCGACCGGCGTCACCATTATTGACGACCATGGCGAAAGCGCGCGCTATGACGGCGTGATCATCGCGTCCCATGCCGATCAGGCGCTCGCCATGCTGGGCGATCCAAGCAGCGAAGAGCGCGAACTGCTCTCGCGCTTCTTCTACAGGCCGAACAAGACCGTGCTGCATCGCGATCCGGCATTGATGCCGAAGCGCCGGATGACATGGTCGAGCTGGAACTATCTTGGAAAGAGCAATGGCCAACCGGGCGACGATCTGTGCGTCACCTATTGGCTGAACAAATTGCAGAATATCGACCGCCGCACGCCGTTGTTCGTGACATTGAACCCGGAACAGATGCCGCGCGACGAACTGATCGATGGCGTCTACAACTTCGCGCACCCGGTATTTGATGCCGGCGCAATGGAAGCGCAGCAGCGCCTTTGGCATCTGCAGGGCGTTCGCAATACCTGGTTTTGCGGCAGCTATTTCGGATCCGGCTTTCACGAGGACGCTTTGCAGGCGGGGCTCGCCGCAGCGGAAGACGCAGTGGGCGTGCGGCGGCCATGGCAGGTGGCGGATGAATCGGGCCGGATCGCCCTTGTCCCGAAACCGGTCGAGGCAACGGCGTGACCAACGCGTCGGCAATTTACAACGGGTTCGTAACGCACATGCGGATTTCCCCGGCGCGCCATTCCTTCCGCTACCGCGTGTTTTGCCTCCTACTCGACCTCGATGAAGTCGATCGCCTGACTGGCCACTCCTGGCTCTTCGCGCACAACCGGCGCGGCGCGATCAGTTTCCACGATAAGGATCACGGTGATGGGCGTCCGCTGCGCGAGTGGCTGGGCGCAACGCTGAAGGCGGCAGGCATCGAAGCCGACGGGCCGCTTCGGGTTCTGTGCTATCCGCGTCTTTTCGGCTTCGTGTTCAATCCGCTGAGTGTGTGGTTTTGCCATCGTCGCGACGGCGCGCTCGCGGCCATTGTCTATGAAGTCCACAATACCTATGGCGAACGCCATGCCTATGTGCTGCCGGCGACGGGCAATGGCGGCGCCGTGAATCACGGTTGCGCCAAGGACTTTTATGTCTCGCCGTTTCTGTCGATGGATTGCGACTATGCCTTTCGCATCGAACCGCCGGACGAAAGCGTCCTGATCGCGATCCGCGAAAGCGAACACGGGAACCCGGTGTTGAATGCCGCGTTTTCCGGGACGAGACAGCCCCTGACCGATGGAAACCTGGCCTTGGCTTTGCTGCGCCATCCGCTGATGACCTTGAAGATCGTTAGCGCGATCCATTTTGAAGCGCTGCGGCTGTGGTTGAAGCGCGTTCCTTATCATGCTCATCTTAAACCCTCTGCCAAAGTCTGAAAGACACACCATGGTGGACGACACAGCGCGCATATCGGCCGGTTCCAAAGAACGGTTGCCGCTCTTCGCCAACAGCCTCATACGCACGCTTAACGGCATCAGCGAAGGCGAGCTGGTCTTGCGCTTTGCCAATGGTGCCGAACGCTCCGTGTCGGCCGCGCGCCACGGCGCCAAAGCTGTTTTCGAAGTCGCCCGCGCGCGCGTTTTCCGCCGCCTGATCCTGGGCGGAGAGATCGGTGTGGCCGAGTCCTACATCGATGGCGACTGGTCGAGCCCCGATCTTGCCAGCGTGTTCGAATTCGCCGCGCGCAATATGAGCAGGCTCACCGGCACACTCACCGGGCTTGCGCCGCTGAAATGGGCGCGCAATCTCACGCACCGGCTGCACGGCAACACCAAACGCGGCAGCCGAAAGAACATCTCGGCGCATTACGACCTCGGCAACGCGTTCTATTCGCAGTGGCTCGACCCGACGATGACGTACTCGTCGGCGGTGTTCGACAACGCGGACATGTCGCTGGAAGACGCGCAGCGCAACAAATGGCGAAAACTCGCGCAGACGCTGGATTTGACGGCCGATCACCGCGTCCTTGAGATCGGTTGCGGCTGGGGCGGCTTCGCCATGTACATCGCTCGCGAATATGGCTGCCACGTCACGGGCATCACGCTCTCGCAAGAGCAGTATGATTTCGCACGCAAGGCCGTCGCCGAAGCGGGGCTGGCGGATCGCATCGACATCCAGTTGATCGACTATCGCGACGTGCAGGGCACCTTTGATCGCATCGCCTCGATAGAGATGTTCGAAGCCGTTGGGCAGGAAAACTGGCCGACCTATTTCCAGATTGTGCGCGAACGCTTGAAGCCCGGCGGTTCGGCGGGTTTGCAGATCATCACCATCGACGATTCGCGTTTCGACGAATATCGGGCCACGGCGGATTTCATCCAGCTCTATATCTTTCCGGGCGGCATGCTGCCCTCGCCTTCGGCGCTGCGCAGCGCCGTCACCAAGCAGGGCCTGAGCTTTGAAACCGTGCAGACCTTCGCGCAATCCTATGCCGAGACGCTGCGGCGGTGGCGGGAAGTCTTCGATGCGCGCTGGCCGACCATCGCGCCGCTGGGCTTCGATGAGAGGTTCAAGCGGACGTGGGACTATTACCTGGCCTCCTGCGAAGGCGGCTTCCGTGCGGGATACATTGACGTCGGGCAATTCCGGCTGACCCGCAGCTGATTTGCGCGTCCCGCAAAGCCGCGCCACACTCCCAGCATGCGGCAGTTCGAATTCATCCCTTACGATCTTCCTCCCGAAGCCGATGCGCTCCGCAAAGAGGTGCGCGTCTTTCTGCAGGAGCAGCTGAAGGATATGCCGTCGCGGAAACGCGCGCTGTCGTGGAGCGGCTACGGCACCGAATTTTCAAAGGCGCTGGGCGCGCGCGGCTGGATCGGCATGACCTGGCCGAAGAAATATGGCGGCCACGAACGCAGCTACGCCGAGCGCTATGTCGTGCTGGAGGAGTTGCTGGCGGCCGGCGCGCCAGTGAGTTCGCACTGGGTGGCTGACCGGCAGAGCGGACCGCTCATGCTGCGCTTCGGGACAGAAGAACAGCGGCAGCGCTTCCTGCCGGGGATCGCGCGCGGCGAGCTTTGCTTCTGCATCGGCATGAGCGAACCCAATTCCGGCTCCGATCTCGCCTCCGTGCGGACGCGGGCGCGGGAAGTTTCCGGCGGCTGGCGCGTCAACGGCCAGAAGATCTGGACCTCCGGCGCGCATCACGCCGATTTCATGATTGCACTGGTGCGCACCAGCGACGGCGAGACACGGCATACCGGCCTGACGCAGATGATCATCGACGTGAAGAACAGCGAAGGGCTGACCGTGCGTCCGATCGAGGACATGGCGGGCAACACCCATTTCAACGAAGTGTTTTTCGACGACGTCTTCGTGCCCGACAACATGGTTGTGGGGCGGCCCGGCGATGGCTGGATGCAGGTCGGCGCGGAACTGGCGTTCGAGCGCAGCGGGCCTGAGCGTTACCTGTCGAGCCTGCGGCTGTTCCTCGAATTCCTGCGCGTCGTCGGCGACAAGCCCAGCGAAGCGGAGCGCCTGCTCATCGGCCGCATGACGGCGGAGATGTGGACCTTGCGGCAGATGTCTTTGTCAGTGATGGGCGAGTTGCAGGCGGGAAAATCGCCGGCCGTCGAAGCCGCCATCGTCAAAGACATCGGCACGTCACTGGAACAGGCCATGCCGAAAGAAATTCAGGCCCTGATGCCCGATGGCATCGACATGGCGGTCAGCACGCCGTTCACCGATGTCATGACCTATCTGTTGCAGACCGCGCCGTCCTTCAGCCTGCGCGGCGGCACGCGCGAGATCCTGCGCGGCATCATCGCCAAGGAAATGGGACTTCGTTAGGGCGCGTAGCTCAAGCCCACTTCATACATGCGCGGCTCGCCATAGGAGATCGTGCCGTCGGCGGCCTGCGCCGTGGCGATGTTCGCGTTCGTCGCATTCTCGACGGAAACGAATGCCGATAGCGGACCGGTCAGACGATACGCGCCTTTCAAATCGAGCACGAAGGCCGAGCCCAACCGCATCGTGTTCTGATCGTCTTCGAAGCGCGCGCTTTCCCAATGCAAATCCGCATCGAGTTTCAGCCGCGCGATGGGCAGCCATGTCGCGCCGGCGGTGATCGTCACGGGCGGTGCCTGCGCGGGGCGATTGCCAGCAATCTGCGCGTTTGCCGCATCGGGATGCACACGCGCATCGGTAATGGAGAACGCAGTCCGCAGCGACAAGGCCTCGTCTATCCGCCACGCCGCATCGCCCTCCAGGCCAAGCGCTTTTACATCGCCCGCATTCTCGCGCTCGAAGGTCACGCCCGCCGGCGACGATGCGATGGTGACGTTGGCCACGGCATCATGCAGTTCGTTGTAGAAGCCCGTCATGTTCCAGGTGACATCCCCGCTCGCGCCGCCGAAGCCCACTTCCGCGCCATAGAGTTCTTCCGGCTTCAACTCGGCATTCGCTTCGGTGGTGTTGTTGCCGACGCGAAACGGCCGATAGAGTTCGTTCAGGGTGGGCGCGCGGAAACCTTCATAACCGGCGATGCGCAGATAGTCGTCGCCCCAGAGATTGCGTCGCACACCGGCGCGCGCCGTGGGAATGACGCCGTCGCGGCCTTCATAATCCGTCGCCAGTGTTTGCGCGCCGGTCTTGCGCGAATACTGATCGAGATGACCTTGCGCCGTCGCCCAATAATCGGCGCGCACGCCGAGGGTCAGCAGCCATTCGCCGTCGTCATAGGCGCCTTCGCCGTAGAGACCACCAACCGTGAGCATGCCGCCGGAGCGGCGGCGTGACAGGAAGTCCTGCAGCGGCACGCTATAGCTGAACAACTCGCGCGACTCGCCGCTGTCCACGCGCACGTCGCCGCCGGCTTCCCAGCGAAAGTGACCAAGATTGCCGATCAGCGCCGCATCGCCGCCCAGGCCGAGCGCCGGCGTCGCATATTGATCGTTGGCCGGCGTGGCGCTGCTGCGCGCCGCCGGGAATGCCGGAACGGATGCCGACGTGTTCGCGAACTGGCTGTCGATGAACCAGCCCTGCACGCGCCATCCGATGTTCGACGCATCGGCGGGACGCGACAGCGTCATGCTGCCGATCCAGCCTTTGGCTTCGGAATTCACGCCGATGATGCCGCCGCCGCGCGCGTCGTCGTAATATTCCAGCCGCGCCGATGCGACGACACCGCCGCCCAACTGTTCCTGCGCGCGCAAGGAGGCTTCGCCGCTGTCGAGCCAGAGGTGGTTGTCGGCCAGTCCGCGCCGTGGCGGGTCGATGGGAATCCATCCGTTCGAGCGTTCGCCGGCAGCGCTGGCGAAGAGATCCAGATCGCCGATCTCCGTGCCGCCGCTGGCGCCCGCGCGCACCGTTCCACGGCTTCCGGCGGACGCATCGGCAATGCCGACGCCGTCGGTGGTGTCGCGTTCGGTGAGAAGGATCGTGCCGGTCAGCGCGCCTGATCCGTAAGGGCCCGTTCCTGCACCGCGTACCACTTCCGCGCCGCCAATGTCTTCGTAAGGTAGCGCGCCCCAGATCACCCAGCCACCGAACGGATCGTTTACCGGCACGCCGTCCAGCAGAACCGCCGTGCGGCCCGCGCCCGAAGGCGCGATCTCGCGCAGCGAAATTCCCTGCGTCGTCGCGTTTGCGTTCTCACTGCCGGAACGGCGAAAGAGCGACAGGCCGGGCACTTGCTCCAGCGCATCGTCCAGCCGGTCGGAAAGCGAAAGCTGATCGGCCGTCAGCGCCGTCACGGCAAAGGCGCCATTGCCGACGGATTCGGGGAGGCGCGCGGCTGTGACCTGCACCGTTTCGATTGCCGAATCCGCGAATGCCGGAACGGCCACGCAGCTCGCCAGAAGCGCCACGACGAT
>DATCFN010000118.1:0-3224 GCA_036509475.1 Rhizomicrobium sp.
TCTGCCGTCCTTCGCGGCGAGCGCCTGGTATCACCACCGGCTGCCCAACCAGCCGAAGGAGCTGCGGCCGCTGCTTCTGGAAGTCGAACGCTTCGCCATGACGACCTATGCACAGGCGCTGTCCAAGGGCTACAGCCTCGACGACAAGACGCGCGACGCCATCGCGCAGAAGCTGCATGAATATACCGGCCTGCCCGTCTCCTACATTCTGAAATCGGATCTGCGCGTTGCCTATGGTCCATTCCAGAAAGAACTGCTCAGCGATCAGGGCCTGTCCACCGGCTCGCTCGACACGCGCTTTGCGGGGCCGACGCTCGATCCACTCAGCAAGACCGTGGGATACGATCCGCAAGGCGCCGCGATCGGCTCCGCCTATATCGCTGCCTTCAACACCTACGTTCGCGCGGTACTGAAATATGGTGACGGCAAGGACTACAAGATCGAAGCCGGCAATTACGGAAGTTGGGATTTCACCCACCAGCCGCCGGGCGTGGACGCGCCGATCAAGACCTTGCCGAATGTGATGCCGGACATGGCAGTCGCCATGAAGACCAACCCCAATTTGAAGGTGATGCTGAACGGCGGTTATTTCGACGTGGTGACGCCGTATTACGAAGGTTGGTACGAAATGCACCACTTGCAGATCCCCAAGAGCCTGCGCGGCAATATCGAATATCACTATTACGAATCCGGCCACATGGTGTACGCGCATGAACCTTCGCTGGCGCAGTTGCACGACAATGTGGCAGCGTTCATCCGCAAGACCGACAATGTGAACTAGCGGCGCGTCTTCGGCGCTGTTTTGCGTGCTTTCGTTTTCGCGGCAGCGGGCGCCTTTTTCTTCTTCCTGTCCTGATTGTACGCGATTGCGGCACGGATAAGGCTTTTCAGCGCGCGCGCGTCGATCTTGTCATCTTCGAAAAGATCGATCGCGCGCCACGCATTGCCGCCGAGCCCTGCATTGAAGAGCTTGTCCGGATCGTCAAGTTTCGCGCCGTGCGCGAAGGTCAGCTTCACTTTGTCTTTATGGGCATTGCCGACCACGATGATCCCGTCGCGGGACCACACCGGGCTTCCCATCCACTTCCATTCCTCGACGATCTCCCGGTCGGCCTCAAGGATAGCCTTGCGGACATCGGCCAATGTCTTGCCGCGCCAGTCCGTGAGTTTCGCGATCAACTGGTCGATATGCGCCGAGGGGGTCATGGCTCTCCTACCAGCGCGCCAGTTGGCTAATTTGAATGAGATTGCCGCAGGTGTCGTTCAACTGGGCGATGGTCGAACCGGTTACTTCCGTCGGCGGCTTGGGGAACGCGCCGCCCCGCGCCTTGATGCGTTCGTGGTCGGCCTTGATGTCGTCCGTGAAGAACATCACCGCCGGCTGGCCCTGCTGAAACATGGCTTGCTGATAGGTCTTTGCCGCCGGATTGTTGTTGAGCGCGAGCTGCAGTTCGGTTCCGTTGGGCTCGTCGGGCGACGCCACGGTCAGCCAGCGAAATGGCCCGTTGCTGAAATCGGCTTTCTTGGTGAGGCCCAGCACCTCGGTATAGAAGCGCAGCGCCTTTTCCTGATCGTCCACGTAAACGCTGGTCAATTTGATCTTCATGGCAGTTCCTCCGTTATGTTCGCGGGTTTACGGCTCTGTGAACGCAGCCTTGTTTTTGAATCGTTTCTGCAATCGTCAATCTGTTGGCACCAGGACCTGCTCCAGGTTCGAGAGAAATTTCTGCCATCCATGCGTGGCGCCCGCGTAGTTCTGTGCCTGATCCGGCCGGAAGCCCGTACGCTCCATGCGCAGATGGGTGCCGGTACCCGTGGGCGTGAGGGTCCAGGTGACGACACTCTCCAGACCAAGGGTGCCCCATGTGTAAGACAGCGTTTTGTTCGGCTCGGCGGCCAGAACCCGGCAGTCGACAACGCCGCTCCAGTTGGCTTGCGGCTCTCTGCGAAAACTGAAGCTGTGGTCCACCACGGGCTTGAAATCGTTTTTCATAAGCCACTCCTCAATCAGGTGTGGTTGCGTAAGCGCGCGCCAGATTTTTTCCGGCGGAAACGGAATGTCCCGTTCGACGACGACGGATCGCGTTTCGGTGGTGCGTTTGCTCATTGGTCCATCCTTTTGAGCAAGTCTTCGAGGTGGTCGAACCGCCTTTGCCAGAACCCGGCCATCTGGCTGGTCCAGTCGATGAGCGGGGCCAACGCGCCGAGTTGCGCGCTATAATGAGTCTGGCGGCCTGCGTGACGGTCGCGCACCAGCCCCGCCAGTTTCAGAACCCCAAGATGTTTGGAAACGGCCGGTTGCGAGACGCCGGACGGCGCCGTCAGCGCTCCAACCGTCTGCTCTCCTTCGCGGCATAGCCGTTCGAAGATCGCCCGCCGGGTTGGATCGGCCAATGTCCTGAAAAGTATGTCCTGTGTTTCCGGCATTTTTGATCGATAACCCGCAGCTAGGTTTATACATAACCACACAGTTATTGATATGGCAAGAGATATTTCGGAAAATAGCAGTTACTGGAGATATTCCAATATTTGCATGTCCAACCAGCTATGTGTTTGCGGCGGCCTGACGCGGGTAGAGGATCATCTGCGTGCAGCGGAACGCCGCCAGCAGCTTGCCGCTCACTTCATTGGTGACCTTCGCATCCCAAACCTGTGTGGTACGGCCGCCATGCAGCAGCGTCGCCTCGCCAAAGATCGCGCCGGCGTTCAGCGTGCCCATGAAATTGCATTTGAGTTCGACGGTGGTGAATCCGTTCGCGCCATCCGGCCATTTGGTCGAGACGCCATAGGCGCACAGCGTATCGGCCAGCGCCACGATGGCGGGCGCCCACAAAGCGCCGTTGCCCGCGATCAATTCTTTCTTCACCGGCAACCGGCCCGCAACGCGGCCCGGCGCGCAAGCCGTGACAGTGATGCCCAGCATGTGCGGCAGGCCGCCGGCGTTCCAGCTATTCATCTTTTCGGGTGTGAGTTCGTCTGCCATAGGCCGCTTCCATGAAATCGCAGCACATTCGTATCACATCGCGCGGGCCCTAAACCGTTGATTTGCCTATTATCCTATAAGGAGGAATAATTGGGTTGACAGCGTGACGCTCCCCCTGTACAAAACGCGCAGTTCTCGAACTACGCCCGAACCGAAGTTCCAGCGGAAACCCGCCGCGGCTTTTTCTTGTTTCAGCGCGATCTCAAACAATATTTTCACGCGGAGCCGCGGAGACGCGGAG
>DATCFN010000119.1:0-17725 GCA_036509475.1 Rhizomicrobium sp.
CTTTGCGGTTCGCGCGACATGGCCGACGATTTGGCCCAGGAAACGCTGACAAAGGCCTGGCAGGCGCGCGACAAATTCCGTCCCGGCTCCAATCTGAAGGCGTGGCTGTTTGTTATCCTGCGCAATGAATTTTATTCGACGCATCGCAGAGCCAAGACGGTCGCGAACTACGCTGCCGCCGATGCACTCCACAACAGCGAAGGCGTCGAAGCTGAGCAGTATGCCAAGCTCGATCTCACCGATCTGATGCGTGCCTTCGACCAGCTCTCGACAGAGCAGAAGGAAGCGCTTGTTCTCACTGCCGGCGAGTTCTCCTATGACGAAGCCGCGGAAATCTGCGGCTGCGCCGTCGGCACGATCAAAAGCCGCGTCTCGCGCGCCCGCAAACTTTTGCAGAGCCTTGTCGAAGGGCAAGGCGGAAAATTGCCGGATCGCAAGAACAATTCCGAAGACCCGGCGGATGCTTTTTTCAACAAGCTGCAAAACCCGATGTCGACGGAGAAGAGCGGCCCGCGTTAGGTTGAAGAAATGGAATTCTGGAACAATCGCTGGGGGCGGTTCCTAAAACCCAAGTCGTTGCGTCCCAAGTTGCTGCTGATCGTCGCTCTCGCGCTCGGTCCTCTGGCGCTTGCCAGTATCGGCCAGGGACTACTGCGGTTTCAGACGCGGCATGAGGAGCAGGACAGCCGCCTGTTACAGATGGCGATGTATGCCACCGGCAACGAGCGCGGCATTCTCTCCAGCACTGACCTCTATCTTCGCGAACTCGCGCAGCGCCCTGACATTCGCAACGCCAGTCCCGATTGCGCCCAGACTCTCAGCAACACCCTGATCGGAAGACCGCTCTATCTCGACGTGATGTTGGTGGGCGCCAATGGCAAAATTCTTTGCGGCGCCAGCAGCGCGCTGCTCAGGAACGATTATGCGCATTTTTCCTGGTGGCCGGACCTTCGCACAGCCAAGAACCTGCTGATCGAAAAATCCTACCGCGGCAAGTACGGACAAAACGTCTTGCCCGTCACCCTGCCCATCCGTGATTCCGCCGGTGTGTTTACCAGCGCGATCAGCGCGTCCATCGACATGGCGTGGCTCAATCGCAGACTGGAGTTGAGCCGGCTCTCGCCGGATGCCTTGATGATGATCGTCGACCGCAGCGGCACCGTGATGGCATCCAATCGTGCGCCGCCGGACGATGTCGCCGGAAAAGTCGCGGCGCGGGGATGGTCACACCCGCACGATATTTTCCCCGTCAAAATCGACGGCCGGACATGGGAATGGGCAGCACAGCCCGCGGCGAACGGCAGCTTGATCGTCACGTTCGGCGTGCCGGAGCCGGGACTGTTCGACATGACCCGCGTGCAATTTCTCGCCGATATTCTGCTACCGCTGTTGATGATCGCGCTGGCTTCCGTCGCCATCTGGCTGGGCACGGAGTGGCTGGTCATCCGCTGGACGACCTATCTGCAGCGCGTGTCCGCAGCCTATACGCAAAATCATTTCGCGCTGGAACTGGGCGAGTTGGAGGAAGCGCCAGAGGAATTCCGGCAGCTTGGCTACGAACTCAAGAACATGGCCGTCTCCATCCGGGATCGCGACCGCAAGCTCAATCGCGCAGTTATCCAGGAAACCGCAATGGCGCGCGAGATTCATCATCGCGTAAAGAACAATCTTCAGATCGTTTCCAGCCTGATCAGCCTTTATTCGCGCCGCATCAGCGATCCACAGGCCCGCGCCGCGTTCAAGCAGATCGGCGTGCGCGTCAATGCACTGGCTCTTGTGCATCGCCTGATGGAAAAAAACGACGCGACGCCAATCGTGGAGATGAAGACCTTGTTCCTCGAAATGGCCGACCAGATGCGCGCGTCGGCGGCGGAAAGCGCAAGACCCTACCGACTGACGCTGGACGTCGAAGAACGCTCGCTGGCCACAGCGGCGGCAACACCCGTCGCCCTGTTCGCGGCCGAAGCGCTATCCTTCGACATGTTCGGAAAAGAACCGAACTTCGCGCCACGCATCGTTTCGTTGACCTTTGGCGCTGATGGACCGTCACATCTACTTCTGGCGATTGACGACAATTCTTTCAGCGCCGAAGGCCTGCGTAGCGGCGTGCCGTCGCCGCAGCGTTTTCTCTGCTCTTTCGCCGACCAGCTGCAGGGGCAATATAGCCTGGAAGAAGGCCAAAACGGCGGCTGCACAGTGGCGTTGCGCATCCCTATCCAAACCGCGACGCGCATTCTACAGGACGACGAGGAGTCTGATGACGAAAGTCCCGCGATATTTCATTTTCGCGCGCCGGGCGAGATCGGCACCCAAACCGCAAAGGCCGAATAGCTTTAGCTACGCAGGCGGCATCTCAAATTCGAAACAGCAGCGCAGACCGTCAGCCCGGTAATCCAGACTTACCTTCGCCTTGGGTTCATGCGCGATACTTTGGCGGATAACGCGCGTACCGAAACCCTCCGAAGACGGCGGCGAAACAGAAGGGCCGCCCTGCTCCCGCCATTCCAGAACCAGGCGCCGATCACCCGCCGTCGATGCGACAGACCAGTTCAGCGCGACCGATCCGCTTGAAACCGACAGCGCGCCATATTTGACCGCGTTCGTCGCCAGTTCATGCACGGCCAACGCCAATCCACCGGCGCTATGTTCAGACAGAATTACGGGTGGTCCATTGTGAATGACGATGCGATGCGGTTCGTCCTCGTCGAGGAACGGGGCGATCGCCAGTTCCAGCAATGCGGCGAGATCGGCGGTGCGCGTCGCCGAAGACAGCACGATGTCGCCTGTGTTCAAAAGCGTAAGCAGCCGGCCCACGAACGTATCGATATATGCCGCGGCGGCAGGCTGGTCCTTCGGCCGCGACTGACGGGCCATGGCTTGCACAACCGCGGCGAGGTTCTTGGCCCGGTGGCGCATTTCGCCGGCCAGCAGATCCTTATACTCCTCGGCGCGCTTCTGCTCCGTCACATCGGAAGCGCTGCCCACGATCAGAAGCGGTTTTGCCGCATCGTCGCTGGACATCAACACATCGCGGCTATGAAACCACCGCCACTCGCCCCGCGCATCGCGCATTCGAAAGTGCCAATGCAGCGTTTGATCAGGCTCGATTGACTTCAGCCGCTCGCGATACGCGGAAAACTCGGCAGCGTCATCGGGATGAATATAGTGCTTCCATTCGCTCAAACCGCGATCGATCGGCGGATGGCCTAGAATCTCGCCGAAACGGCGATTCTGGAAAACGCTGCGTTCATTCTGAACGTCGTACACATAGAGGACGAGCGGCGCTGCCGCCAAAATGCTTTGCGCCAGCCCCGGCGCAAGCGTCGTGGACAAACCCGCAATTTCGGGTTGTGTCGGAACGGCTTTTGAAGAAATGGTGTCTCTCCCTTTCGCGTCCTTGCCCGGGGCAGATTCGCCAATCTGATTGGACTTCTGGTTGAATCGGCGGCCGGTACGTCATTAGAACGCCCAAGTGGGGCGAGACTGTGCCGTTTTCCCCTTCAGGTCCAGTAAAGCAAAACGGTTGGCTTTTCTTCAAATCCCAATGTTCCGAACAGGATACCAGCACGATCCAGCCTCAATGCGCATCCGGCGCACAGCCTTCGGTGTTTGAATGTTAAGCACTCGAACGATATTTCTACGTGCGACGACCACGGATTCGCAACCGCACCGATGAACGCTTTGCCGTCCACCAGTTCCACGCGTATCGCCGAAATCGGATTCGTCGCGCTTCTGCTTCTCATGTTTGTGACGCTGCATCCGTTCGTGCCCCCGCCGCACCTCGCCGAGATCGGCAATATTCATCAACAAGCCGGTGGCGATGGGTTGCGGCAAGTCTGTTATCTCGCGGCATTTTTTCTGGTCCTCGCCGGCGCCTTCGCCGACAGGCGAACCGTGGCATTTCAGGCGGTTCCTCTTTTGCTCGCGCTGTTGCTGGCCTGGTGCATAGCCAGTTCGTTATGGGCCGAGGAGTCCGGCGTCGTATTCCGCCGCGCCGTTCTGGCGACGATCGTCACGCTATCGACGCTCATCAGCGTCGAAACACTGGGCTATGAGCGGGCCTTCCGCCTTTTGCGCATTGTGCTCGTTTGCATTCTTGTCGTGAACTGGCTTTCGATCCCTCTCATTCACACCGCCGTGCACTTGTCGGACGAGACGGATCAGGGACTGGTCGGAAACTGGCGCGGCCTCTACAGCCAGAAAAACACCGCCGGCGCGATTTGCGCGATGACGATCCTGCTGTTCCTGTTTCAAAACCCCGATACGCGAAAGCAGTCGGATATCTTCGTCATCCTGGGAGCCGCTGGCTTTTTGGTGATGACACATTCCAAGACATCGCTCGGCCTGCTTCCCATCGCGGCCGTGGCCGGCGGCATCTATCGCGTGGCCTGGCGGAAAGGCATAGACCGCGCCATCGCACTCTGCATTGCCGCCGCGGTGCTGCTGCTCGCCGGCATCTTCGTCTGGCTCAATATCGACTGGCTTGCCCGTCTCGTCGAAGACCCCCGCGAATTCACGGGCCGCGCGGAAATCTGGCAAGCGGATTTCGCCTACATTCACGATCATTTTCTGCGCGGCGCGGGCTTTGGCACCGTGGCAGGAACCGATGGGCCGTCATTCCTGCGCAATTATATCAGCGACGCCTGGGTGCTCGCCATCGGCGACAGTCACAACGGCTATCTGCAGGTTTTTGTCGAGCTGGGCGTGATCGGTTTTACGCTGGCGATGCTCGCGCTCATCGTGCAGCCGCTGTGGTATTTCCTGTCACTCGAAGATGCCGATATGGCCAAGGCGGGGCTATTCGCGCTTTTTGTCTTTATCGCGCTCCACGACTTCACGGAGTCCGATTTTCTGGAGAGCGACAATACGGCGTGGTTTGTCTTTCTGCTTGTCATTGCCGAATTGCGCCAGCGCAACCGCCGCCTTTCTTTCCTGCCGATTCCAGCCGGCACGGCCCGCCAGCCATCGGCCTGAGGCCACCCTTTCTCACGTCTTTCTTTCCGGGCGCAATTCCGCGAAAATGGCGTTTCCGTCTCTGCCCAAAAGCCATTCAACAGGTGGAATTTGCTGCTTCTGATCGATAATTACGACAGCTTTACCTACAACCTCTTCCATTATCTGGGAGAGTTGGGGGCGGATGTCGTCGTCAAGCGCAACGACGACCTGACGGCGGCCGAGGCGTTGGCGATGAAGCCGCAGGCCATCGTGCTATCACCCGGCCCCTGCACGCCGAACGAGGCGGGGATTTGTCTGGACCTCATCAAGCAGGCCAATGGCGCGATGCCGATCCTGGGCGTGTGCCTCGGCCATCAGTCCATCGGTCAGGTTTATGGCGGCAAGATCGTGCGCGCGCCCGAACCGATGCACGGCAAGCTGTCCCGCATCCATCACAATGGCCGCAGCGTGTTTCGTGGCCTCAACAACGACTTCGAGGCCACGCGCTATCATTCGCTGACGATCGCACCGGAAAGCATGCCCGCCGATCTGGAAGTGACCGCGACCAGCAGCGACGGCGTCATCCAGGGGATCATGCACAAGACCCATCCGGTTCACGGCGTGCAATTTCATCCCGAGAGCATCGCGAGTGAGAACGGCCACGCGCTGCTCAAGAACTTCCTCGACATCGCCCGCGAGCGCGCGCTCGAACCCGCATGAGCCGCACGGATTTTGGGTTGTATCTGGAACAGGTTCAGAGCGGCAAAACACTCAGCGTCGATGAAGCGGGGCGCGCTTTCGACGCGATCATGTCCGGCCGAGTGGCCGAAGACGATCTTGCGGACTTTTTGATCACGCTCGCCAAGCGCGGTTCCACCGTCGACGAAATCGTTGGCGCAGCGCGAGTGATGCGCGCCAATATGATCGCGCTCGACGCGCCCGACGGCGCCATCGACCTATGCGGCACCGGCGGCGACGGGCACGGCACGTTCAACATTTCCACCGCGACGGCGTTCGTCGTTGCCGCCTGCGGCGTGCCGGTGGCCAAGCACGGCAACCGCAGCGCGTCTTCGCGCGCGGGCACGGCGGATGTCCTGGAAATCCTGGGCGTGAAGATTGATATGGAACCGCGTGCGGCTGAAACCATGCTGCGCGAGACGAATTTCTGTTTCCTGTTCGCGCCGCACTATCACAAAGCGATGAAGCACGTCGCCGCGGTGCGCAAACAGCTCGGCATCCGCACCATTTTCAATCTGCTGGGACCGCTGTCCAATCCGGCAGGCGTGAAGCGCCAGTTGATGGGCGTCTTTGCCCCTGACTGGGTCGAGCCGCTGGCGCATGTGCTAAAAGAACTCGGCACCGAGAAAGCGTGGCTCGTGCATGGTGCGGATGGACTGGATGAATTGACCACCACAGCCGCGACCCATGTGGCCATACTCGATGCCGGCAAGATTTCGCGCCGCGAAGCAACGCCGGAAGAAATCGGCCTGCCGCGCGTGCCCCTCGCCGCGATCAAAGGCGGCGAAGCGGTGGACAATGCCGCGGCGCTTCAGCGCCTGCTGAACGGCGAACGCGGCGCCTTTCGCGACATCGTGGTGCTGAACGCGGCGGCGGCGCTGATTGTCGCGGACAAGGCGAAGGATTTGAAAGCCGGCGCGCAACGCGCTGCCGAAGCCATTGACGACGGCGCGGCGAAAGACGTTCTGGCCCGCGTCGCGGCGCTGTCGCGAAAGGCTGCGGCATGACGATCCTCGACGACATCGCCCGCTACAAGCGCGAGGAAATCGCGGCGGCCAAGGCGCAGACGCCACAAGCGGCTATCGAGGAACAAGCCAGCGCGGCGGATGCACCACGCGGGTTTCGCAAAGCGTTGCAAAAGGCGATGAGCGAGGATCGCTATGGCCTCATCGCGGAGATCAAAAAGGCCAGCCCGTCAAAAGGCCTCATCCGCGCCAATTTCGATCCGCCGTCTTTGGCACGCGCTTATGAAGATGGCGGCGCATCCTGTCTGTCGGTTCTGACGGACACGCCGTCCTTTCAGGGCGCACCGGAATTTTTGCGCGCCGCGCGCACCGCCTGCCGCCTGCCCTGCCTGCGCAAAGACTTCATGTTCGAGCCCTATCAGGTGGCCGAAGCCCGCGCCTGGGGCGCCGATTGCATTCTCATCATCATGGCGGCGGTCAGTGATGCTGAAGCCCGCGTGCTGAACGACACGGCGCAGCATTGGAAAATGGATGTGCTGGTCGAAGTCCACAACGAAGCGGAACTCGATCGCGCGCTGGCGCTCGGTCCGGACATGATCGGCATCAACAACCGCGACCTGAAAACCTTTGTCACCGACCTTGGCGTGACGATGCGATTGGTCCCGCGAATCCCCAAGAACATTCTGGTCGTCGCCGAGAGCGGCCTTGGGACACCGGCCGATCTGAAGCGGTTGTCGGAATTCGGCGTCTCGACCTTCCTGATCGGCGAAAGCCTGATGCGCCAGGCAGACGTAGCAGCGGCAACGAAAGCGCTGATCGGCGCCAGGATCGGCCGATGAGCAAACTCACCCATCTGGACGAACACGGCGCGGCGCGCATGGTCGATGTTTCCGACAAAGCGGCCACCGAGCGCGAAGCGACGGCGGAAGCCACAATCGCAATGTCGCCGGAAGCTTTTGAAGCCGCGATCTCCGGCACAGGAAAGAAAGGCGACGTTCTCGCCACGGCGCGCATCGCAGGCATCATGGCCGCGAAGAAGACGTCTGACCTGATCCCGCTCTGCCACCCCATCGCGCTGACCAAAGCCGCCGTGGAATTTGAGCCGGATGCGGAACGCCACGCGCTGCGCATTCTCGCCACCGTGAAAACCACAGGCCCGACCGGCGTGGAAATGGAAGCACTGATGGCGGCAAGCATCGCGGCGCTCACGGTCTATGATATGATCAAGGCGGTGGACCGCGGAGCGGTCATCGAAAACACACGGCTCGTTACGAAATCCGGCGGCAAGAGCGGCAACTATCGTTCGACATCGCCGGACCGTGCCGCGCCAAAGCAGGCCCTCGGCAAAATCTCGGTGTTGATGAGCGAAACCGGATCGCCGCGCATCCGCGATGTCAACGCACAGCGCGATGCGTTCCGGGCGTTCATGACCGCCAACCATTTGCGCGCGACCGAATGGGCCAAGCAGGCCGATGTTCCGGTATCGCAAATCTATTCGTTTCTTACCGGCAAAGCGCGCGCGTTACCGCCGGAATCGATCACCCGCCTCGCCCGCGCCGCACGCGTGCGCGAGGAAGACATGTTCCGCAAATGATCCCGGTCGATGAAGCGACGGCGCGTATCGTTGCCGCCTTCGCGCCGACGCAAGCCGAAACGGTGTCGATCGCCGATGCGGTAGGCCGCGTGCTGGCGCAAGACATGACGGCAAAGCTCGATCAGCCGCCCGCGCCGGTTTCCGCCATGGACGGCTATGCGGTTCGCGCGCGCGACATCGCGCACGTGCCGGCAAAACTGCACATCATCGGAACGTCGCCGGCCGGTCATCCTTTCATGGGCAAAGTGAACGCCGGCGAAGCCGTGCGCATCTTCACCGGCGGCGTCGTGCCTGACGGCGCGGATGCGATCGTCATTCAGGAGAACACCGAAAGCACCGGCGATCATGTGAATATCAAAGTATCGTCGAAAGCCGGCCAGCATGTGCGTCCGAAAGGACTGGATTTCAAAAGCGACGAAGTGCTGGCCGATGCCGGCAAGCGTTTGAACGCACGCGATGTTTCGCTGCTGGCGGCGGCCGACATCGCGCGCGTGGCCGTGC
The DNA here is from genome assembly GCA_036509475.1 of Rhizomicrobium sp. GTDB lineage: Bacteria > Pseudomonadota > Alphaproteobacteria > Micropepsales > Micropepsaceae > Rhizomicrobium. Next base: position 8,734 of record DATCFN010000119.1, read on the forward strand.
GCCGAAAGCCGGTCATCGCTTTTGTCGCCACCGGCGACGAACTTTCGCGCCCCGGCGAGCCGCGCAAGCCAGGCGGCATCGTGGCATCGTCCGGCTACGGATTATCGGCGATTATCGCGGCATGGGGGGCAAACCCGCGCGACCTGGGCATCCTTCCCGATACGGAAGACGCCGTCGCGGGCGTCGCCGCATTGGCCAAGGACGCCGATCTTCTCGTCACGCTCGGCGGCGCGTCGGTCGGCGATCACGATCTGGTCCAAAAAGCGCTGGGACCGAAAGGCTTTGCGCTCGACTTCTGGAAAATAGCAATGCGGCCCGGCAAGCCGCTGATCTTCGGACGGCTAGGCGCGACGCCGCTGCTGGGCCTGCCCGGCAATCCGGTGTCATCGCTCGTCTGCGCGATATTGTTTTTGCGCCCCGCCATCGCGGCGCTTCTCGGCATGCAGGCGCGGACGGTCCTGCAATCGGCCAAACTTATCGGCGCGCTGCCGGAAAACGACAATCGACAGGACTATCTGCGGGCGCGGCTCGAATGGCGCGATGGCGAAGCGTGGGTCGAAGCCTTCGCTGTTCAGGATTCTTCGATGTTACGCCCTCTGGCACAGGCAGACGTGCTGATCGTTCGCTCGCCACACGCGGCCGCTGCGCAAAGCAACGAACGCGTGGACATCCTGCCGCTCTCATAGGCAGAGGGCGGAAGCCTCGCAGCCTCCGCCCTCCAAACTTCAAGTCAGATCGTGCTTAGAACGTGATCCAACCACCGTTATGCCAGTAGCCGCGACCGTTGTGTTCATGCCACCGGTAATGGTCGCGATGGCCCCAGCGCCAGTTGTCCGGATGAACAACGACGCCGTATGACGTGGGGTAGTTGTAGGCGTCGTGGGTATGCCAGCACTCGCCTTCCCCGTTGCAGACAACGGCCGCCGACGCACTTGTCGAGGCCGCGGCCAAGGCGCCAGCGCCAACCAGCGCCGCAAACGCACCCTGAACCATGAGCTTGTTGAGTTTCTTCATAAGTTTTCTCCGCTTAGAACGCCGATTGCTCGGCTGATCCCCTCTCCACACTCCAAAACGAGGAACTGGGCGGATCGGTTCCGGCGTTTGACAGTCTCCAGGAACCAAAGTAGAACGATTCTCCATGTTTCGGATTTGTTCGGCCGCGAGTCGGGCGGCGGAAGACTTGGCAGGAGACGTGGAATGCTGACGCGCAAACAATATGAACTTCTGATGTTCATCCATGAACGGGTGCGCGAATCGGGTATTCCCCCCTCTTTCGACGAAATGAAGGATGCGCTGGATCTGAAGTCCAAATCCGGCATCCACAGGTTGATCACGGCGCTGGAAGAGCGCGGTTTCCTGCGCCGCATGGAGAAGCGCGCACGGGCTCTCGAAGTGTTGAAGCTGCCGGACAATGTGGCGGAAACCCAGCGTCCGGCGACGACGCGCAGCCAGACCCAGCGCATGTCCGCGCCGGGCGCGCGCGGACGCAGCGAAACCCGGATCCAGGCTGACGCCCGCAGTGCCGGCAGCCCGCGCCGCGCCAGCGGTGACGGCGAAAATGCGGTATCCGTGCCCGTCTTGGGCCGGATCGCGGCAGGCACGCCGATCGAAGCGCTGCAGAACAAGATTTCCGAAGTTCCGGTTCCGGGCGGCATGCTCGGCCGCGGCGATCATTACGCGCTGGAAGTGACCGGCGATTCCATGATCAACGCGGGCATTCTGGACGGCGATACGGTCATCATCCAGGAAGCGGACACGGCCAACACCGGCGAAATCATCGTGGCATTGGTCGATGAGAGCGAAGCGACCTTGAAGCGCCTGCGCAAACGCGGCGACTCCATCGCGCTGGAAGCGGCCAATCCTGCCTATGAAACGCGCCTTTATGGTTCAGATCGCGTGCGCGTGCAGGGCAAGCTAGTAGGCCTGATCCGCCGCTACTGATTGGCGGAATGGTGGCGCGGCGTGAGATTCCATGGCCGCTCGCCACGCACATCGCGCACCGTTTCTATGCGCGGATCGCTGTTCAGCCAAATCGCATAAGCGCCATTGCGCGCGACATCGAAACGGTCGATCACCAGTTTCGGACCGGTACACAGTCCACGTGTTGGCGACGCGCTGATGACGATACCCGCCGCCGCGCAATCTTCGGCCAGCGCGGTGGGCCGCAGCGCGGATGCGATCAGCATTCCATTTTTGGCATGCGCGACGCAGCCATCCGCATCGCAGCGAACGCCGTCCTTCGGTGTTGCGACAATCGTCGCCACGTCGCGATCGTCACCGTCGCGTTTCAACCATTCGCTCGCCGAATATTTGTCGGCCGGTTTGCGAAACAGCCGCAGCGCTCCATCGGCGCCGCGCATGGCCACCGTCAACCCGTCACGCGCAATCAGCAAATCCGGCGGCGTCGCCGTGAAGACCAAAATCAAACCAAGGCAAATCGGTGCAACACCAAGCCAGCGCCAGCGCGTGCGCCACAGCGCGAGCCACAGCCCGCCCAGCGAAATCGCGACAATGGCGCTCACCGGCCAAGCCGCCGTGATCGACACCGCGCCCGGCAATGCCGAGACCCAGCGGCCAACAGCCAGCATCGCATCGATACCCCAGCCCATGACGTGCAGCGGCGCGCGATCCAGCCCGAACGGCATCAGCAGAACCGCCAGTGCCGCCGCCGGCATGGTGACAAAGCCCATGATCGGCATGGCCAGCAAATTGCCCAGCACGGCATAGTGCGTGGCGCGATCGAAATGAAAGGCCGCGAACGGCGCCGTGGCGATGCTGCCGACGAAACTGGTCATGCCGATGCCGCGCAGATAACGGCGTGTGCCCGGCAGCGGCCAGAAATTCGGCGCGGTATCGGACCGCGATCTTTCCCACTCCGCGACGGCCACCAGTCCGACCACGGCCGCAAACGACATCTGAAATCCCGGCTCGATAATGCTTTCGGGCCGCATCAGCAGGATGATCGCGGCCGCCAGCGCAACCGAGCGCATGGATAGCGCCGGCCTGTCGAACAAAATCGCCAGCAGCATCGCCGCCAGCATGACATAAGCGCGCGTTGCCGGTGTCGCGGCGCCGCTGATGACGAGATAGAACGTCGCGCCAACAAGCGCCGCGACCGCCGCCCATTTCTTGATCGGATAGACCAGCGTGATAGACGGAAACAGCGCGAGCAAAGCGCGTACCACCCAGAACAATCCCAGCCCCACCAGCGCCATGTGCAATCCGGCAATCGCCAGAACGTGCGCCAGCCCCGCATCCCGCAACGCGGATTCATCATGCGGCGCAATGGCACCACGATCGCCGGTGATCAGTGCTGCCGCGATGCCGCCGGTGCTACCGGGAAGAACGTCGTGGATGCGCTGCGTCATGCGCCACCGCATCAACAACAGTTGCGTGGACACTTGATCGCCCCACACAGGACTGGGCGCCGTCGCGGTCAGCACCGGCTTGCCAAAGGCGTACCCCACAGCGCCGATCCGTTGGTAATAGGCGGCACGGCCGAAATCGTAATCGCCCGGCGCCGCCGGCGCGGGCGGTGGCAACAACACCGCTTTCACTTTGACTTGGTCGCCGGCCTTCAAATTCTCCGCACCGCTGCGAATGGAAACGCGGACCTTGGCGGGACGGTTGTCGGGCTTCATGCGGCCAAGGCTTTGCACAGCCAGAACGACGCGCACGCTTTTGCCGTGCGCCTGCGCGCTTTCCACACGGCCATCGATGTCAACCGGGCCGATACGATGCGTAAGAACCGGCGCGGCGACATGCGCCGTGCGCAGTTCGGCAAAGGAAAAGCCAATCGCAAATGCCGCAAGCAGGCCGAGCGAAACCCGCGCCGCCATCGTGCCGCTCGTCGCAGCCACGATACAGATTAAGCCAGCCGAAATAAGAAACGGTATGGCCAGCGCCGCGGACGGCTCCGATGCTAAGTCGAAATAGAGCGCCACGCCCGCGCCCAGGGCGACCGGAAGCCAAAGTGTCCAGCGCTCACCCTCTGCGATGGCGGCGGCGCGCAGACCGCGCCAGACACGCGACAGCGGGACGCCGCGCAGCCATGCCGCGGGCGCAACCGGCTTTGGCAGAGGAAACGGAGCTACCCCCACGGAACCTTGTTTGCTAGAAGCCTCGCGTCACAACAGCCGAAGCACGCCGGCCAGCCCCCGAAGGCCCGTCCATTATGTCTGAAAATAAAAAGCCCGTCCTGCGTTTTGCGCCCTCGCCCACCGGTTATCTGCACATCGGGGGGGCGCGCACGGCCCTGTTTAACTGGCTGTTCGCCCGCCACACCGGCGGCACCTTCCTGCTGCGCATCGAAGATACCGACCGCGAACGCTCCATGCCGGAGGCCGTCGCCGCGATCCTGAACGGGCTGGAATGGATGGGCCTCAACTGGGACGGCCAGACCGTCTATCAATTCGCGCGGGCTGGACGGCACCGCGAGATCGCCGAAACGCTCCTCGCCAATGGGAACGCCTATCGTTGTTATGCGACGGCGCTGGAACTGGAAGAGATGCGCGCCAAGCAGAAGGCCGAAGGACGGCCCATGCGTTACGACGGCCGCTGGCGCGATCGCGATCCGGGACCGGAGGAAGACGGCAAACCGTTCGTCATTCGCCTGCGCGCGCCGCAAACCGGTGAGACGGTTGTGCACGATCTGGTGCAAGGCGACGTGACTTTCGCCAATGAAAATCTCGACGACATGGTGCTACTGCGCTCGGATGGCACGCCGACCTACATGCTGGCCGTGGTGGTCGACGACTTCGACATGGGCGTGACGCATGTTATTCGCGGCGACGATCATCTCAACAATGCCGCGCGGCAGTTGCAGATCATCCAGGCGATGGGCTGGCCCGAACCCATTTACGGCCATCTGCCGCTCATCCACGGCCCCGACGGCGCCAAGCTCTCAAAGAGGCATGGCGCTCTCGCGGTCGAGGCCTATCGCGACATGGGTTACCTGCCGGAGACGATGCGCAATTACCTTCTGCGCCTGGGCTGGAGCCATGGCGACGACGAGATCATCTCCACCGAACAGGCGATAGCGTGGTTCAACACCGAGAGTATCGGGCGCAGCGCCGCGCGGATGGATTACAAAAAGCTCGACAATCTGAACGGCCATTACATCCGCGCGATGGCGGATGACGCGCTGGCCGATAATGTGATCGCATTGCTGGGACGGCAGGAGCCGCCGGTTGTGCTCAACGCCAAAGCGAAATCGCGCCTCATTGCCTCCATGCCTGGCCTGAAAGAGCGCGCCAAGACATTGGTCGAGCTCGCTCAGTCTGCGGAATTTCTGTATACGGACGGACCACGCAGCCTCGACGCCGCGGCGGAGAAGTTGCTGACGCCCGAGGCGCGGCAAACTCTCAAGGGATTGCTCGCCGCCCTTTCGCAAACACCGGATTGGGCCGCCGCAGCATTGGAAAAGAACGCGCGCGCCTTCGCCGAATCGAACGGACTCAAGCTTGGTCAGGTGGCGCAGCCGATGCGCGCCGCCTTGACCGGCAAAGCGAGTTCGCCCCCGATTTTCGATGTTCTGGCGGTATTGGGGCGCGAAGAGTCCCTGTTACGATTGGGGGCTTATGCCGCCTAAAATTCATGCAATTTGCCGTGTGCTTGCACGGAAACAGGTGACGGAATTAACCCTCCGGGCCTATAATTGCTGCAGTGCAAGACAGCCGTCTGAGAGGACATCCGATGAGAGAGAGCAAAGCCAAGCCCGCCGGTTCCGCATCCCTGACTTACAACAACAAGAAATACGACCTGCCCGTTTTTTCGGGCACCGTTGGGCCGAATGTCGTCGATATCCGAAAGCTCTACGGCGATACGGATGTCTTCACCTACGACCCGGGCTTCACGTCAACGGCGAGCTGCGAAAGCGACATCACCTATATCGACGGCGACAAAGGCATCCTGCTGTATCGCGGCTATTCCATCGACCAGCTCGCCGAAAATTCGAACTTCCTTGAAGTTTGCTATCTGCTGCTGCACGGCGAACTGCCGAACAAGAAACAGGGCGCCGAATTCAATCACTCCATCACCATGCACACGATGGTGCATGACCAGATGTCCACCTTCTATCGCGGCTTCCGCCGTGACGCGCATCCCATGGCGATCATGTGCGGCGTGGTCGGCGCGTTGTCCGCGTTTTACCACGACTCGACCGACATTAACGATCCGCGCCAGCGCGAAATCGCAAGTCACCGTCTGATTGCGAAGATGCCGACGATGGCGGCGATGGCTTATAAATATGCCGTCGGCCAGCCCTTCGTCTATCCGTTGAACAATCTCGGTTACACCGAGAACTTCATGCGCATGACGTTTTCGGTGCCAGCGGAAGAATACAAAGTCAATCCGGTTCTGGCCAAAGCGCTGGACACAATCTTTATCCTGCACGCCGATCACGAACAGAACGCGTCGACATCGACCGTGCGTCTCGCCGGTTCGTCGGGCGCCAACCCCTTCGCTTGCATTGCCGCTGGCATTGCCTGTCTGTGGGGCCCCGCGCATGGCGGCGCCAACGAAGCAGCGCTGAAGATGCTGGAAGAAATCGGCACCGTCGATCGCATCCCGGAATTCATCAAGCGCGCCAAGGACAAGAACGACAATTTCCGCCTGTCGGGGTTCGGCCATCGCGTTTACAAAAACTACGATCCACGCGCCAAAGCCATGCAAAAGCAAACCCATGCTGTTCTGGAAGAAGTTGGCCATGGCGACGACCCGATTTTGAAAGTCGCCATGGAGTTAGAGCGTATCGCCCTCAGCGACGAGTACTTCATCGAGAAGAAGCTCTATCCGAACATCGATTTCTATTCCGGCATCACGCTGAAGGCGCTCGGCTTCCCGACCAGCATGTTTACCGCGCTGTTCGCTTTGGCCCGCACCGTCGGCTGGATCGCGCAATGGAAAGAGATGATCGAGGATCCGCACCAGAAGATCGGGCGCCCTCGCCAGCTTTATACCGGCGCCGCACAGCGCGACTACATTCCGCTCGCCAAGCGCTAAACACCCAACGCGCCACGCTTCTCCCAGGCAAAGGCGAGAAGCGTGCGCGCGGCGCGCAGCGAAGGCGCCTCATCGTCCATGCCCAGATCGTGCACGGCCTCTTTGAGGTCGTGAATTTGCGCGGCGCGCGCCGCGGTGTCCGTGAACAGGCGCAGGACAGCCGACGCCAGCGCGTCCGCCGTGCAGTCGCCCTGGATGAATTCCGGAACGGCCTGGCGATCCAGCAATATGTTCACCAGCGTGGCGAACTTAGCGACGATAAAGGGCCGCGCGAGCGCGTAGGTCAGCCAGCCGAGCTTGTATCCCACGACCATCGGCGTTCCAGACAGCGCGACCTCCGTGGTAACGGTGCCGGACGCCGCCAATGCGACGTCCGCCGCGTCGAAGGCCGCGAATTTATCTTCGTCGCCTTCGAGGATGTGAAGCGGCGCGGGCCAACCCGCTGTCCGCGCCCGCACATAGGCCGCGACATTCGGAACCGTTGGCAGGACACAAACCAATCCGGGCAACGCGGCCACCAGTCGCGCGACCGCATCGCGAAACACTGGCAAGAGCAACGTCACTTCGCTCATCCGGCTGCCCGGCAGAACAACGAGCAGCGGCGCATTCGGCGCGATACCCAGCCGCGTGCGCAATGCGGGGCCGCCGGTCATGCGCGCGGCACGTTCGACCACAGGATGTCCGACGAACGCGGCATGCACGCCATGGGCCTCGAAAAATGGCACCTCGAACGGCAGCAACGCCAGCACCAGATCGAAAAAACGCGCCATCTTGCGCGCGCGATATTGCCGCGACGCCCAGACTTGCGGCGCCACATAGTTCACGATTGGAATGGACGGGTTGGCACGCTTCACCTGGCGCGCGATGCGGTGGGTGAAATCCGGGCTGTCGATGCACACCATCGCATCCGGTTTCGTCGCCAGCGCAAAATCCGACGCCAGGCGCACACGTCGCAGAATTTCAGGGATACGCGGCACGACTTCGCGCAGGCCCATGACAGCCGTGGCATCCAGCGGATAGAGGCTTTTCAGTCCCTGCGCCGTCATCGCCGAACCACCCACGCCGACAATGCGGATCGTATCGCCGCCCAGCGCGCGCAGCCCCACCATCAATTCCGCGCCAAGCTGATCGCCGGACGGTTCGCCGCAGACCAGCATGATCGTCAGAGGACGAACGATTGCGCTGCCGCCACTCATGCGTGCGGATCGAAAGCGACGACGAAAAGCCCGAGCCGGTCAGCCGCGTCCACGAGCTTTGCTTTGCGCATGACGAGTGCGCCGCCCGCTTCGATGGCGATGCCGACAAGGCCACCCGCAGCCGCGAGTTCTATGGTGCGCGTGCCGATCACCGGCAGATCGATGCGGCGGTCCTGATTGGGCTTCGGCGCCTTCACCAATACGCCACGGCGCTTTTCTGCCGTACCGCGCAGGTTCTTCGGCAGATATGTGAGCCGCTCCAGCATCGCATCCGTGCCTTCGGCGGCTTCCACGGCAAGCACCAATCCGTCGCAGACCGCCGCCGCCTGTCCGATGTCCAACTCACCCATGCGATGGATAACTTCGCGTGCCTTCGCGATATCCGCCTGCGCCTGCGCATCCGGCCTGTGACGGCCATAGATGCCGGCACGCGCGATAAGATTTGGCGCCGCGTCCGCGGTGCCGACGATGCGGAAGCCTTCTTTCTCGAACATGCCGATCATGGTGCGCATGATCGCGTCGTCGCCCTTGAGGGCCGCGGCGACGACTTTCGGCAACGCCATAACCCCACGCGTGTCCAGACGAATGGCATTCCATTCCGGCCGTGCGACGCGGCCCGCGAGCGTGACCTCATCGCAGTTGTGTTTTTTGAGCAAGGCAAATGATTTTCCCAACTCGCCGATACCGACGTCTTCGCGCGGATAAGCGGCGAGCGCCTCGTCCGCGCCCGACATGGCGAGCACAAACACGTCGCGACCCGCTTCGCGGGCGCTTTCCGCAATCGCGACGGGAAG
>DATCFN010000120.1:0-7221 GCA_036509475.1 Rhizomicrobium sp.
CGAGGCGTTTGCCGCCCAGGCCATCGCGGTGAACAAGGACCTCGGCTGGGACACCGCAAAGGTGAACGTCAACGGCGGCGCCATCGCCATCGGCCATCCGATCGGTGCATCGGGCGCGCGCGTGCTCACGACGCTGCTTTACGAAATGGGCAAGCGCGACGCGCATAAAGGCCTCGCCACGCTCTGCATCGGCGGCGGCATGGGCATTGCGATGTGCGTGGAGCGGTAGCGGAGCGCTAGGTTCGCCGTCTCAGCGAATCCGCCACCACCCAAGCGACGCCGATCAAAGCGAGGTTTTCGGCGTTCTCCGACCAGATGAAATGGTCCGTCGGATGGCCGAACGCCAGCGGCAGGTGCACCAGCAACGTGAAGCCCACATACATCACCGTCAGAAGGATCGTGGCCAGGCGTGCCCGCACGCCGCTGATGATCGCAACGCCCGCTGCGATGTGGAAAATCCCCGTCGCATAGCCCCAGAACAACTGGTTCGGCGGCAGCCATTTGGGGACCAGCGGCGCGGTGAGGCTCATGTAGAAAAAATGCGCGCCGCCGAACAATATCGCGCAGACGCCGAACACGATCTGGGCAATGCGGGTGAGGCGCGCGGCGCGCGCGGCATCGATATCGGCGCAGGACGCAAAAATAATCAGGGCGCCCATCGCGATGGCGAGCGGTTCGGACCCGCCGCTATAGGCGCCGTATTCCGTTGGATATTTGAGCATCATGTGCCCGTTCATCACCACGGTGACGATCAGCGTGTAATAGGCGGCCAGCGCGGCTGATGCCCATGCCGTGGTTCGGCGCCATTCGACGGCCGCGCCCGCGACCATTAGAAACACGGCGACGATGTAGGCCAAAGTCGTGCGGTCGGGAAACGCCTTGGGCACCGGCTGCGAGGAATCGAAATCCCCGAACACCAGACAGACCAACCCCATCGCGATGACGCCCAGGCCATAGACGCGCCAGCCCCACGCCGATTTTTCTGTTGTCATGATGTGTGCCTCCCCGCCGCGATAGTACACAAATCGCAAGCAGGCGGAGTATCACGAAACGGTGTGCCCGGGCGTCTCTGCGCCGTATCGCATCACGCCACGGCCTTCGGGATTTTCTCGACGGCCACCCATGTCCATGCGTGGCGGATGATGATCAAGGTGCAAACAGTTTCGATCGTCGCGAAGAACAAATATTCGGGCAAAGCAGGCGTGCTGCCCCATCCAGCCAGTGGCGGAACGTAAGTCAGAAAGCCGTTCACAACGGTGACAATGACGCCCGCGATGATATTCGCCAGCCGGTTCGCTCGAAACGGAAGCAGGCGAGCCCCCACAATCATGGCGATGGGTATTTCCATCAGGACCGCCGAGCTCATCAGAGCCAAGGGCGGCAGATGCACATGAAAATTCGGCCTGCCGATAATATCCCACAGGCCAACAACATCCGCGTAAAGATAGTTCAACAACGCGAACAGCCACAGGAGCGAAAGCCGATCCTTGATGCCGCGCATGCGAGCCTCCTCAGGAAGGGCAACGGACTGTGTGCTTTGCGCTCCCGCCCGGTTCGGCGCAGCAAAGCCCACCGATCTCGATGCGAACGCCATCACTCCACCGCCTTCAGAATTTTCTCGACAGACGCCATGCGCGTCTTGATTTCGGCTAGCTCGCTCTGGATTGCCGACATCGTGGCGGCGTTGCCCGATTGCGCGGTCACCGCATCGGCGGCGAGCTTGCGATAGGCTTCGCTATGCGCGGCATCGGCGCTGGCCACGGCGGAGGCTTGCAGGAAGCGGATGCCGAACACGAGGATGATCGTTCCGAGCACCGCGCCCATGGAGATGAAATAGATGGTGGGAGACATGGTTTTTCCTTTCACTTGGAATCGGTAAGAGATTTGGCGGCCTGTGCGATGGCCGCGGGTGTGATCTCGAATTCGAATTTCGCCACTTCGAAATAATTGAGCGCTTTGCCGTCGCTGGAGAGTTCGAGCTTGCTCGTCACAAGGCCTGCCTCTTCCAGCTTCTGTAAGTGCAGATGCAGCAGCGGACGGCTGATGCCCACTTCGCGCGCCAGCTGGCTGACATAGTTGCGCCCATCCCGCGTCAGCGCCGCCACGATCCGCAAGCGATGCGGATTGGCGAGCGCCGCCAGCATGGCCAGCAACTGGTCTCCGGTCAGACGCAACGATCAGTTCCTTCAATCATGTGTCAGAAATAACTTACACATGACAGATGGATTGCGCAAGTGGCGGCAGGAAAGATTTTTGGGGTGGATGCCTTCAGGACGCTCGGGTGCCTGGGAAGTATTCGGTATGCGTTTCCGCGGTGCGCCCGTAATAGAGAACCCGCTTGCCGGGCAACGAGACGATGTAGCCGGCGCAGCCGGCCCCGGCGACCTTGTCGCAGAAGCTCTTATAGGTGTAGCCCGGCACTTGCTGCTGCGCGTCACGGATGGCGTCTCTCACCGTGCTTGCGTCGAAGGCTTCGGCCACCGGCACAGACACCGGCTCGGTCTTCAGTTCGAGCGTTTCGCCATCGGGCCGATAATAAATGCGGGTGGAGCAACGAAAATCCACGGCATAGCTGTCGAAGCCAGCTTCCATGAGCATCTTCACGCTCTCGGGGAACGTCATGGTGTCCGCTTCCGCGCCTTCGAGCGTGGCGTGTGCGATGTCTTTCCAGTTCATGTTCGTGGCCCTTCGTGATGCGTGCCGTCAATCGACGGGCATGGATTTCAATCCGCGCGTCTCAACGATTCCCCGCAAGATGCGCAGAAGCGCCGCGCGGTCTTTCGGCGGCAAGTGATCGAAGAATTCTGAATCGTTGGCATCCGCCAGCGCCGCCAGTTCGGGCACGAGCTTGCGGGCCTTGGCGGTCAAACGCACGGTCTGCGCGCGCCCGTCTTCCGGATCGGCGGCGCGCACCAGAAGAGACTTGGCGATCAGGCGGTCGGCCAGCTTGGTGATGGCGCCGCGTGTCATGCCCATGCGATCGGCCAGGCGGCTGGGGGCAAGCGGTTCTTTTCCCAGCAACTGGCGCATGAGCGCCCACTCCGCCACCGTGACGCCATGCGTCTCCACCTTGCGGGCAAAGGCCTGCGAAACATGATTGGAAACGTAGCGCAGCCAGTAGCCGAGATGGTCGGTCAGGTCGGACGGGACACGGATCATCGGCAGGGATGTCTCAATGATTGACCAGGAAACTATCGCAAAGAGATTTCCTAGTCAATCATTGATTGATGGTGCGCGGCGACGTTCGGGACGGCGAGGGCGCCCGCCGGACCTGTAACATTTCGTGAATAAGTTTTCCTAGTTTGAGGAATATTTGGCTTGAAACGGACATGCCTCATCTATTATGTTCACTTTCTGTTCTCATTCTCGGAGTTTCCATGTTCCGCCATTCCCGCATCACCGAGCGTCCCCATCCCATCCGACGCTAACGCGAGACCATACAGGGTCGGGGTGCGAGCTCGCGCGCATCCGGACGATGTGGAGGAAATGCGGCTGCCTTGTACGGCCGCGCGCTCCGCACCGTCAGTCCCGAGGCTGAAGCGATTGGTGCCTGTGATTTGCTCCCGAGGGGGATTTCGCCGGCCTGCCATCGTTTCGGGTACCGGAAAGCGGGTCGCTGTCCGGGTGTTTGCCGCAAATCGCGCGGCGGACACTCGCGCGGCGCCCGCTTTTCGTTTTAAGTTCGCGGACAAATAAAAAAAGCATTTGCTTCAAGGGAGCGCCAGAAAATGAGCCGGGTAGCAGTCGTCACGGGTGGAACGCGCGGTATCGGGGAAGCGATTTCGGTCAGCCTGAAAAAGGCCGGCTACAAAGTCGCCGCCAATTACATGGGCAATGACGAACGCGCCAAGGCGTTCAGCGAAAAGCACGGCATCCCGGTTTACAAATTCGACGTCGCCGATTTCGAGGCCGTCGCATCCGCGATGAAGAAAATCGCGGGCGAACTCGGCGCCATCGAAATCGTCGTCAACAATGCCGGCATCACCCGCGACGGCACGATGAAGAAAATGGCCCGCGCCGGTTGGGACGAAGTGGTCGATACCAATCTCGGCGGCTGTTTCAACATGTGCAAGGCGGCGTGGGACGGCATGCTGGAACGCGGTTTCGGCCGCATCGTGAATATCGGCTCGATCAACGGGCAGGCGGGACAATATGGCCAGGTGAATTACGCCGCCGCCAAATCCGGCATTCACGGTTTCACCAAAGCGCTGTCGCAGGAAGGCGCCAGCAAAGGCATCACCGTCAACGCCATCGCGCCCGGCTACATCGACACCGACATGGTCGCGGCTGTTCCGGCGGAAGTGCTGGCCAAGATCGTCGCCAAGATCCCCGTGGGCCGCCTCGGCAATGCGCATGAAATCGCGCGCGGCGTGATCTTCCTCGTCGCCGACGACGCCGGCTTCGTCACCGGCTCGACCATGTCGATCAATGGCGGCCAGCATATGTATTGAAGGGGTTATCTCTAATTCCCCAAATTCGTCATCGCCCGCTTCACGCGGGCGATCCAATTTTCTGACGGAGAAGAAAATGGGTTGCCCGGGCAAGCCGGGCAATGACGAAGAAGGATGAAATAATTGCCGGCATTCCAATCTCTCGAAGCCACGTCTCTCACCTGCGTCCGCGGAGGCCGTGTGGTCTTTCGCGATGCGGGGTTTTCCGTCGCCGGGGGAACGGCGCTGTCGCTCGAAGGCCCCAACGGCGCGGGCAAGACGTCTTTGCTGCGCATGATCGCGGGGTTTCTGACGCCCGCCGCCGGAACGATCCGGTTAAGCGCCGACAGTGCCGATATCACCGACAATGAAGAGCGCGGCAAGTTCATCGGCTGGCTTGGCCATCACGACGCCGCCAAGCCGCAACTGACTCCGCGCGAGACGCTGAAGTTCTTCGCTGCGCTGTACGGCGCGACCGGCGCGATCGACGAGGCGCTGGAAACAGTGGGCCTGACACGAGCCCGCGATCTGCCCTGCCAATATCTTTCCGCCGGTCAGAAAAAGCGTCTGGCACTGGCGCGATTGAAATTGAGCGCGCGTCCGGTGTGGCTGCTGGACGAACCGCTCGCCGCGCTGGACGCAAACGGAAAATCCCTCGCCGCCGATCTTATAAAAGCGCATTGCGCCGGCGGCGGCATCGCTATTGCAGCCACGCACGAACCGCTCGGCATCGACGCCGCACGGCTGCAACTGACATGACCGCGTTCTCCGCTATCCTCTCGCGCGACATTCGCCTCGCCACGCGAGCGGGCGGCAGCGCAGCTTTGGCGCTCGCCTTCTTCGCCGCCGTAGCAACCTTGGTGCCACTCGGCGTCGGCAGCGATCTGCATCTGCTGGCGCGCATCGCGGGCGGCGTGTTGTGGGTTGCGGCCATTCTCGCGGCGCTTCTTTCCCTCGACCGTCTTTTTCAATCCGACTTCGAAGACGGCAGTCTGGATCTTATCGCGCTGTCGCCGCTTCCGCTGGAAGGCACCGCCTTCGCCAAGATCGCGGCGCACTGGATCACCACCGGCCTGCCGCTCACATTGTTGTCGCCGGTTCTCGCTCTGTTGTTCGGGATGCCCGCCAACGGATACGCACCCCTGATCGTCTCCCTCGCCATCGGCACGCCCGCCGTCAGCGCCATCGGCGCCATCGGTGCGGCGCTCACGCTGTCCATCCGGCGCGGCGGGTTGATCCTGCCGTTCATCGTGCTGCCGCTGCTCGCGCCCGCCGTGATCTTCGGTGCTGGTGCGGTGTTGGCGGCGCTGGACGGATTGTCGAATGGCGCGCTGGAATTGCTGGCAGCGTTTTCTGTCGTCTCCGTCATCGTTTCGCCCTTCGTGGCCGCCGCCGCTGTGCGGCTCAATCTCGCAGGATGACCGCGATGCTTGCCGTAACCGACACGAAAGACTAGAGCGGCGGCGATGGCATCCATTTTCGAATTCGCCAATCCCACACGCTTCATGAAGCTGAGCGGTATGCTGTTGCCGTGGCTGTCGGTGATTGCCGCGCTGTCGTTGATCGCGGGACTTTATCTCGGCTTCACCGCGCCGCCGGATTATCAGCAGGGCGACACCGTCAAGATCATGTTCATCCACGTCCCCGCCGCGTGGGTGGCGATGATGTGTTACGGGTTGATGGCGGTGGCGTCGCTGCTGAGTTTGGTGAACCGGCATCCGCTCGCCGATGTTGCTGCGAAATCCGCCGCGCCGCTGGGCGCTTTGTTCACCGCATTGGCGCTCATCACCGGATCGCTGTGGGGCAAGCCGATGTGGGGCGCCTATTGGGTGTGGGATGCGCGGCTGACATCGTTCCTGCTGCTGCTGTTTCTGTATCTCGGTTACATGGCGTTGTGGAACGCGATCGAGGATGAGACACGCGCCGCCCGCGCCGCCGCGATCCTGGCGCTGGTCGGCGTCGTCAATCTTCCGATCATCGAATTCTCCGTCGACTGGTGGAACACGCTGCATCAGGGCGAAAGCATCCTGCGCAGCGGCGGTCC
Organism: Rhizomicrobium sp.; assembly: GCA_036509475.1. Classification (GTDB taxonomy): domain Bacteria; phylum Pseudomonadota; class Alphaproteobacteria; order Micropepsales; family Micropepsaceae; genus Rhizomicrobium. The sequence continues at coordinate 6,475 of DATCFN010000120.1, forward strand.
GCTGATCGCGGGCGTGTTTCTGTGGCCGCTGGGATTGATGGCGCTGGGCTATACGACGTTGTTTTTCTCGCTCTGGATGATCCGCGTCCGCACCGAAATCCTCAATCGCCGTGCGCGTTCTCTGATGATGGGGAACGCGTGATGGAAGTCTTCTTCGCGATGGGTAAATACGCGGCCTATGTCTGGCCCGCCTATGGCGTCAGCGTCATCGGCCTCGTCGTCGCGACTGTTCTGACCTTGTCGGCCCATCGCCGCGCCAAAAACAAACTCGCCGCGCTGGAATCCGCGAGATGAACCGGCTGATCTATATCATTCCGGTTCTGGTGTTTGCCGGTATCGCGGCGTTCTTCTTCGCCGGGTTACGCGAGCGCGCGACCGTCGCGCCCGACGAACTTCCGTCCATGCTGATCGGCAAACCCGCGCCCACCATGCCGTTGCCGCCCCTCGACGCGCAGGCGCTGGCTTTCTCGCCCGCCGATCTGCGCGCGGGGCATGTCTCCATCGTCAACGTCTTCGCATCCTGGTGCGTGCCGTGTCACGAGGAAGGTCCGGCGCTGTCGGTGCTGTCGCAGATGAAGGGCGTCGCGCTTTACGGCATGGTCCAGCGCGACACGCCTGCGAAGGTCCACGCTTTTCTCGCTGAAGTCGGCAATCCCTATGCGCGCATCGACCTCGACGCCGACGGGCGCGCGGGGATCGAATGGGGTGTCTATGGCGTGCCGGAGACTTTCGTCATTGACGGGCGCG
>DATCFN010000121.1:0-3114 GCA_036509475.1 Rhizomicrobium sp.
TGAAGCTCAATCTGGCGCTTGACGCGATACAGACCGGCGCAAGCTGAGTTATTCTCGGCGGATGGCGACCCAACCCGAAGACCGTCCTTCGCCGCAAGCCCTTCTTGAACAGGCCAAAAAAGAAGGGCGCGGCAAATTCAAAATTTTCTTGGGTGCGGCCCCCGGGGTTGGCAAGACGTATGAGATGCTCACGCAGGCGCGCCGGCGGCGGCTCGACGGCACAGACGTCGTCATCGGTGTCGTGGAAACTCACGGTCGCATCGAGACGGACGCCCTGACCAAGGGTTTCGAGGCCATTCCCAAAAAGCGTTCTCTCTATCGCGGGCGTGTCATCGCGGAGATGGATCTGGATGCCGTGCTTCAGCGCAAGCCCCAACTGGTGCTGGTGGACGAGCTGGCGCATACCAACGCCGAAGACAGCCGCCATCCCAAGCGCTATCTGGACGTGGAAGAATTGCTGGCCGCCGGCATCGACGTCTATTCCACGGTCAATATTCAGCACATCGAAAGCCTGAACGACGTCATCGCGCAGATCACGCGCATCCATGTTCGCGAAACCGTGCCCGACGAAGTTCTCGACGAAGCGGACGAGATCGAGCTTGTCGATACGACGTCCGACGATCTTCTGCAGCGTCTTCGCGAAGGCAAGGTCTATGTCAAAGCCCAGGCCGAACGCGCCCTCCGCCATTTCTTTTCACCGGGCAATCTGACGGCGCTGCGCGAACTTGCTTTGCGCAAGACGGCCCAGCATGTCGACCGCAACATGACAGACTACATGCAGGCGCACGGCATTGGTGGGCCGTGGCCGGCGGGCGAGCATATTCTGGTTTGCGTCAACGAGAATCCGTCTTCCGCGGAACTCGTGCGCCGCGCGCGCAGGCTTGCGGACAGCGTCAAAGCTTCGTGGACGGCGCTCTATATAGAAAGCCCCCGGCACACCACGCTGAACGAAATCCAAAAGGACCGCGTCGCAGACACAATGCGGCTGGCGCAGCGCCTTGGCGCGGAATCCGTCACGCTGCCCGGCCGCGACATCGGCCAGACGCTTCTGAAATACGCCCGCGAAAGCAATGTCACGCAGATACTGATTGGAAAATCGGAGCGTTCGCGGTGGTTCGAGATTTTGCACGGCTCCGTCGTCCGCGATCTCATGCGCGAAAGCGGCGCCATCAGCGTGACCGCCGTGCTGGCCGAGGGCGAAGCCGTCGCGCCCAAAACCGTGAAGACCTCGGCCGTCACCTATGTGCAGCCATGGCGCGACTATGCCTTGAGCGCGCTGACCGTCGCGTTGACCGTGGGGTTTGCCTTGATATTCGACAAGGCGATGGCGCATGCGGTGGGAAGCGTCGGCATGCTTTTCCTCGTCCCGGTTCTTCTGAGCGCCGTGACGTTCGGATTGCGTCCGGCGCTGTTCACGGCGGTTCTGAGCGCGCTGGCCTACAATTTTTTCTTTCTGCCGCCGCTCTACACGCTGACCATTTCCGATCCCAACAACCTTCTGTCGTTCACGGTGCTGCTCTTCGTGGCCATCATCGGGGGCAATCTGGCGGCGCGCGTGCGTGCGCAGGCGGATATTGCGTCCGCCCGTGCGCGGATCACGGCGGAACTTTACAGCTTTGCGGGAAAGTTGGCGGGGATTGCCCATCTCGACGATATTCTCTGGGCGGCGGCCTTCCAGATCGCATCCATGCTCAAAGCGAATGTTGTTGTGCTCCTGCCGGATGCCACGACGGGACGTCCGGAGATTCGCGCCGGGTATCCACCCGAAGACGAGCTTGATACGCAGGATTTGGCGGCCGCGGGCTGGTGCTGGGATCATGCCACCGCCGCGGGACACAACGCGGAAACCTTGCCCGGCGCCAAGCGGCTCTTTCTGCCTATGCGCACCGGAGCGGGACTGGTGGGCATCATCGGCTTGCAGAAGTTCAACGAGAAAACCTGGTTCACCCCGGACGAGCGGCGGCTGCTCGATGCGTTGATCGACCAGAGCGCATTGGCGATCGAGCGCTCGCAGCTTGTGGAGCGCATCGACGAGGCGCAGGTTCACCTTGAGGCCGACAAGCTGCGCGTGGCGATGCTCACTTCGCTTTCCCATGATTTGCGCACGCCCTTGGCGTCTATTCTCGGCTCCGCGACGACATTGCTGACGAACCGCAATCTCTACGACGCCGCGCAGACCGATGAATTGCTGGCAACGATCCGCGACGAAGGCGAGCGCCTCGACCGGTTCGTGGGAAATCTTCTCGACATGTCCCGGCTGGAAGCCGGCGCGCTTGGCGTCAAGCTGGAGGACATTGACGTGTCCGAGCTTGTCGAAACCGCGACCAAGCGGCTGGCGCGCCGGTTGTCGGACCACAGTTTGATCCTGGATATGCCAGGCGATCTTCCGCTGGGATCGGTCGACCCGCTTCTTCTGGAACAGACGATCGTGAATCTGTTGGACAACGCCGCGAAATATGCGCCGGCCGCATCGCGTATCCATGTCGGGGCGAATTTGTCCGGTGACAGGGTTCTTCTTACCATCGCGGATGAAGGGCCGGGCATTCCGCCCGACGCGTTGGCGCATATCTTCGACAAGTTCTATCGCGCTAAGGCCGCTGACCGGCGCGTCGCCGGGACTGGCCTTGGGCTTGCGGTCGCGCGCGGATTTGTTGAAGCCTTCGGCGGCCGGCTCGACGCCGCAAACCGAACAGACCGGAGCGGCGCCGTGCTCACAATATCGCTTCCTCTGGCATCCAAACCGGTGGGCGCCGATGGCCGCTAAGCTGCCCAAAATTCTCATCGTCGATGACGAGCCGCAAATTCGCCGTTTCCTGCGCGCCGGGCTGCCCCCGCATGGCTTCGAGTGCATCGAAGCGGACACGTCCGCCGCCGCGCTCAAATTGTTTGCAAGAGAAAAGCCGGATGCCGTCATCTTGGATCTGGGCTTGCCGGATCAGGATGGCTTCGCGGTCATCCAGAGCATCCGCAGCGGCACGCTTACGCCGATTGTCGTTCTGTCCGCACGCAACGATGTGGAAGGCAAGGTGAGGGCGCTTGAACTCGGCGCCGACGATTATGTCACCAAGCCCTTCGATATGGCGGAGCTTCTGGCCCGCCTGAAGGTCGCGCTTC
>DATCFN010000122.1:0-16538 GCA_036509475.1 Rhizomicrobium sp.
CGTGAGCGGGGCACTCAACATCATGCGGAACATCAAAACAGGTCGTGCGCACCTTGCCATTTGGCCGGCGCTTCTGGCGTCTACAATCCTGACCGGCCTGCCGGCACGCGCGCAGGACGCGACAACCGGCGGTCTCGAAACCATTACGGTCACGGCGGAAAAGCGTTCGGAAGACTTGCAGAAAGTTCCGATGCAGGTGCAGGCGATCACCGGGCAGAAGCTCGAAGATCTGCACCTCACCGACTTCACGGACTTCGCGCTCTATATGCCGAACGTGACCTATGCGGTCAGCGGGCAGGGCAGCAACGGCGGTCCCGGCTTCGACAACATCACGATGCGCGGCATCGTCAGCGACCAGAACGGCAACCACTCCGGCCCCGAGCCGACGGTCGGCGTCTATTTCGACGAGCAGCCCATCACCACCATCAACGGCACGCTCGATATCCCGACCTATGACGTGCAGCGCGTCGAGGCTTTGTCCGGCCCGCAAGGCACGCTCTACGGCGCCAGCGCGGAATCGGGCGTCGTGCGCATCATCTCCAACAAGCCCGACACCAGCGGCTTCGCGGCGAGCTACGCGGTCGGCGTGAACAGCGTCGATCACGGCGGCATCGGCTACAACGCCGACGGCATGATCAACATTCCGATCAACGACAAGATGGCGATCCGCATCGTCGCCTGGGACGAACACGACGCGGGCTACATCGACAACGTCGCGGGTACGCGCACCTATACGTTCGATAATTCCAATCCGCCGATCGTGCCGACCCCTGCGCCGATCACCATCACCAATGCCGGCCACACCAAGAACAACTACAACACCGTGAACAAGGTCGGTGGCCGCGCCGCGCTTGAGATCGACCTGAACAGCAACTGGACGATCACGCCGACGATCATGGGCGAAGACGAACGCTCCGACGGCGTGTTCGCCTACGACCCGTCTGTCGGCCGTCTGGAAGTCGCCCATTACCTTCCGGAATATGCGCATGACAAATGGTATCAGGCCGCGCTGACGGTGCAGGGCAAGATCGGCAATCTCGATCTCACCTATTCCGGCGGCTACATGGATCGCCGCGTCAATTCCTCGGCCGACTATGCCGATTACACGCTCGGCTACGACCTCTACAATTCCTATTACGTCCACTTCACGAACAATGCCGGGCAGACGATCGATCCGACGCAGCAGATTATTGGCCGCGACCGCTACACCAAGCAGAGCCACGAACTACGCCTTGCCACGCCGAGCGACGGACGTTTCCGGGCCACGGGCGGCCTCTTCTATGAAGAGCAGAAGCACTATATTCTGCAGGACTACCTAATCCACGGTCTTGCCGATGCGGGCTCGGGCCAGCCGGTGACGGCGGTGACGGGGTGGCCCAACACGCTGTGGCTGACCGACCAGCTTCGTACCGACCAGGATTACGCGGCCTTCGGCGAGGCGTCCTACGACATCCTGTCGAACCTCACGATCACGGGCGGCATACGTTTCTACAAATACGACAATTCGCTGAAAGGTTTCTTCGGCTTCAGCAGCTACGAGACCTCTCACTGTTTCGCGCCGTCGAATTATCACAACGCGCCGTGTACCGATCTCAACGCGCATTCGAAGGGCGATGGTGAAACGCACAAGGTCAACCTGACGTGGCAGGTTGAGCCGGACAAAATGGTGTACGCGACGTACTCGACCGGCTTCCGTCCGGGCGGCGCCAACCGCGTTATCGATCCGAATACCAACATGCCCTTCGCGCCATACGGTGCCGATACGCTCGACAACTACGAAATCGGCTGGAAGACGAGCTGGGACGACAATCACCTGCGCTTCAACGGTGCGGTCTATTGGGAAGACTGGAACAACTTCCAGTTCCCGTTCCTGGGGCCGAACTCCGTCACCATCATCGAAGATGGCGGTCAGGCGCGCGTGAAAGGGGCGGAAACGGAAATCACCTGGCTTCCAATCGACAGCGTGACGCTGTCGGGCTCGGGCGCTTACAACGAAGGCGATCTGACCAAGCCGTTCTGCCGCGATCTTACGGTGGTCTGCACGGATGCCATCTCCAACGCACCGACCGGCACGCAGCTTCCGATCACGCCGAAGTGGAAACTCAACGGCACCGCGCGCTACGAATTCATGCTTGGCGATTTCAATGCCCATCTTCAGGGCTCGCTCGTTCACCAGAGCGGAACGTGGTCCGATCTTCGTCTGGTCGAGCGCGCGCTGCTCGGCAAGAACGATGCCTTCACCACGGTCGATCTGACCGCCGGCATCGACCGGGACAACTGGTCGCTGGAATTGTACGTCAAGAACGTCGGCGACACGCTGGGGCAGCTCGGCCGTTATGCGGAATGTACGCCGGGCACCTGCGGTTTCGAGCCGTACCTGCTCGTCACCCAACCCCGCACGGTGGGCCTGACCTTCAGCCAGAAGTTCTGATCTGGTATTTTGTTAATGTGACAGGCGGCCTCGCGGCGAACACCGCGGGGCCGTTTGCGTTATAGATATCCGCGGCGTGAGAGGAACGATCCATGGAAATTGTGCGCGAGCCGACCCTGAAGCCAGTTGCCATTGCCAATCTTCGCCCGACGCAGATCACGCTGGGCATGCGCGAGGTGATGGACAGGCGCCGCCGCTGGCGCGCGCTCGGCGACAAGAAAATGAAGTTTCTCGAAGACCACTTGATCCCCGTCATCCAGGGGCCGAAGGGCAAGCACTACATCATCGACCACCATCATCTGGTGCGTGCGCTGCATGATGAGGGCGCCAAGGAAGTGCTGGTCACGGTCATCGCGAATTTGAAGAAGCTGGACCAGGACGCGTTCTGGTTCGTGCTCGACAATCGCGACTGGCTTCATCCGTTCGATGCGCACGGCAAGCGGGTGGAATACAAAGACATTCCCAAGAGCGTCGCCGGAATGGTGGACGATCCCTATCGCGCGCTCGCCGGCGAGTTGCGGCGCGTTGGCGGCTACTCCAAGGAGACGACGCCGTTCAGCGAATTTCTCTGGGCGGATTTCCTGCGCCGCCGCATCAAGCGCAAGACGGTGGAGAAAAACTATACGCGCGCGCTGAAAGAAGCACGGACCTTGGCGAAGAGCCACGACGCCGATTATCTGCCCGGCTGGTGCGGTCCCGCCAAGGACGACTAAGGCCCGAATTAGGGCTGGCGTTTGCGCGGCGCGTTCTTGTTGAACGGCCGTTTCTTGTGAGGCGGTCTTGAATCGCGCGGCGGTTGCGCGCTGCCGGTTTCTTCCGGCGGTCCATCGGGCGCGCGGAAGATGCGAACGCCGCCTTTCTTGCGGTCGGCAACCAGCGCCGCGAAACGGTCCGCCACATCGGGCGCAACCTCAAAGCGCGTCTCCGTGTCGAAGACGCGGATCGCGCCGATCTCTTTCTTCGTGATCTCACCCTGGCGGCAGATTTCCGGCAGCAGCCATTTGGGATCGGCGTTGCGCTCGCGGCCGACGGTGATTTTGAACCACACACCGTTCTGCATCTCGCCGCGCGACGGCCGGGGCGTCTCGCGCGGGCGATCGGCGGGCGCACGGTCCTGTTGCGGAAATTTCTCCCGGCGCCGTTCCGCGCGATTGCGGGGTTCGCTTGGTGCAGGCGCACCACTGCTCGGTTCGCGCGCATTCTGGCGCGGCCCGCGCGAGTCGCTGCGCGGTTCGAAGACTTCGGAGATTTCTTCCGGCGCGGGCAACGTCGCGCGGTACATTTTCACGAAGGCCGCTGCGATATCGCGCGGATTGTGCGCGGCCAGAAGGCTGTTCGCCATGGCAAGATCTTCGTCGCTGCTGGGTTCGGTCAGGATGGGGTTCTGCAGCAGCCGGTCCTGATCCAGCTTGCGGATGTCTTCGGCGGATGGCGGCTCCGTCCAGGTGAACTGAACGCGCGCGCGGCCCAGCATTTCCTCGGCGCGGCGGCGGCGCGAATTGGGCACCAGCAGGATGCTGACGCCTTTGCGGCCCGCGCGCCCGGTGCGCCCGCTGCGATGCTGCAACACTTCGGCATCGTTCGGCAGGTCGGCATGAATGACGAGGCCCAGATTGGGCAGGTCGATGCCGCGCGCGGCGACATCGGTGGCGACACATACCCGCGCACGCCCGTCGCGCAGCGCCTGAAGCGCGTGATTGCGTTCGCTCTGGCTGAGTTCGCCGGAAAGCGCGACGGCCGCGAAGCCGCGCTCGCGCAGGATGGCTTCCAGATGGCGCACGGTCTGGCGCGTGCTGCAGAACACCAGCGCGCTTGGCGGGTCCATGAAACGTAGCAGATTGACGACGGCGCTTTCGACTTTGTTGTGCGCAATGCGGATAGCGCGATATTCGATGTCGGCATGACCTTCTGAGGTGCCGATGGTTTTGATGCGCAAGGCGTCGCGCTGATAATGTTGCGCCAGATTGACGATGGTTTTGGGCAAGGTCGCGGAAAACAGAAGCGTGCGCCGTTCTTTGGGCGTCGTTTCCAGGATGAACTGCAGATCCTCGCGAAAGCCCATGTCGAGCATCTCGTCGGCTTCGTCCAGCACGACGACTTTCAGTCCCGATACTTTCAGCGCGCGCCGTTCCAGATGATCGCGCAAACGTCCAGGCGTGCCGACGACAATATGCACGCCGTCCAGAAGCTGGCGGCGTTCGCGGCTTGGATCCATGCCACCGACGCAGGCGACAACGCGCGCGCCCGCATATTGATAAAGCCAGTTGAGTTCGCGCTGCACCTGCATCGCCAGTTCGCGCGTCGGCGCGATGATCAGCGCCAAAGGTTCGCCGGCCGGTCCCATCGTGCCGGCCCCATCGAGCAGATTCTCGGCCATGGCGATGCCGTAAGCGACGGTCTTGCCGGAGCCGGTCTGCGCGGAGACGAGCAGGTCGCGCTCCTCCGCGTCGGCTTCGAGCACGGCGGCTTGGACCGGCGTGGCCTCTTTATAGTCGCGCTCGGCCAGAGCGCGGGCGATGGCGGCAGGTGTTTTGCGGAATGCCAATATGTAACCTTTGCGGAGATGCGCAGCGTCGCGCGCCTCTCTTTATCGTTATTGCCCGAAAAAGACAGAAAATTGGTTGGGGGACTAGGTTCCACAGGCCTTGATTTTATTGGATAATTCTGAACGATTTTGCGAAATACCGTCAAAAATACCGTCAGAATTTTCCCCAAAAAAGACATGCAGGCGGCGGGTATTTCGCACTTTCGGATCGGTTTGCGCAACCAGGGTGGCGAGCGAGTGCGTCACTGAACTCATCCATCAGAACGCGGGAAGCCAAGAAAGCGAATCGATTTGGAAAATTGCTGGCGCCCGTAGCAGCAAGGCTCCCACACGTTGAGGTTATCCTGCCGATAAGCACTGCATTACCGATTACGTCGGCCTTGCGCTTCTGACCTTGGGGGCCTTTAGGCATGGGGAACGCCCTTCACGTAAATGGTCTCGATGTTGTGTTCGGCTGCGCGGCTCTGCGCCGACTCCATAGCATCCCCGAGACCAGCATATTCGCCCTGCCGCAAGATGGCCTCTCCCCGAGCGGTGACAATGAGGTAGACGCCGGATCGGGTGCCTTCGACCAGCACATAGTCTTGGTCGTCTGGCAATTTAAAATCCCAGTCTATGTATAGAATTTCGCCCATGGAGGGAGGTTAAAGCCCCTCCCGGCAGGGGGCAACCGGGCCAGATTTCAAACTGGGACACTACCGAACCGTAGCGCGAACGGGTGCAGAACAAGCGAGAACGTAATCCCGAAGTTTTCTCAAGTTCAGGACCTCCAAGAGCGGTCGCTAATCAGCGGAGTTGGAACCGTCCGGCTGTGCCCCGCAGCGCTGAAGCGCGTTGCGGACGAAGATAGATTAGATGGCCTCCCCTTCAGTTCGACGTCAGATTTGAACGCCGCCGCCGCAGATTATGGTCTGACCGCTGATGTAATCGGACTCTTTGGTGCACAGCGCATAGACGGCGCCCGCGGCTTCTTCCGGCGTGCCGGCGCGGCCGAGCGGGATGGTGCGCTCCAGCATCTGCATGAGATCCGGATTCACGCCCACCTTGATGTTGCGGCCTTCGATCGCGATCTGCGCGTTGTCATCCGCCGTCGCTTCGGTCAGTCGCGTGTGGATGAAGCCGAACGCCACGCAGTTCACATTCACCTTCATGCGGCCCCATTCCTTCGCCAGAGTCATGGTGAGGCCGACGATACCCGCTTTGGCGGAGGCGTAATTCACCTGGCCCGGATTGCCGCCAAGCCCCGCCACGGACGAGATGTTCACCACCTTGCGGAAGACTTCGCGGCCCGCTTCCGCGTCCGCCCTGCTCAAGGCGCGGATGACGGGCTGTGCGGCGCGCAGGATGCGGAAAGGAGCGGTGAGATGGACGTCGATCATCGCATACCACTGCTCGTCCGTCATTTTCTGGATGACGGAGTCCCACGTATAGCCCGCATTATTCACGATGATGTCGATGCCTTTATAGTTATCGACCGCGGTTTTTACGAAGCGCTCCGCGAAATCGCTCGCGGTGATGCTGCCTACACAGGCAACGGCCTCGCCGCCGAAATTCACGATCGTCTCGACAACTTCATAAGCCGGAGCCTCGTCGAGATCGTTGACGACGACGCAGGCACCGTCGCCCGCAAGCTTGAGCGCGATGGCGCGGCCGATGCCGCGGCCCGAACCGGATACGAGCGCGACTTTTCCTTTAAGCGGAAGCATGTGATGTCCTTCAGATTGCGATGACGGCTTCGCCGACGATCTTGGTTTCGCCATATTGGTTCGCCGCCTGGATCGAGACGGTGGCCCGCGTTTCGCCATCGCGCTGTGCGATGTCCGTCACCTTTCCGGTGCAGCGGACGGCGTTGCCAAGATGAGTGATGCCGGCAAAGCGCACCTGGAAGCTGCGCAGCTTGGCCTGCGGCACCCATTGCGTCAGAAGACGACCAAGATAAGCCATAGAGAGCATGCCGTGCGCGAAGACGTCCGGCATGCCCGATTTGCGGGCAAAATCGAGGTCGATATGCATCGGGTTGTGGTCGCCGGATGCGCCGGCATAAAGCGCGAGCGTTGTGCGATTGATCGGTGGCATTTCGAGGGACGGCAGTGTGTCGCCGGTAGCGATCTGTTTCATGATATCTCTTTCAGCCGCTGCGGTGGACTAGGACGGTGCGCAAATCGGCGATATGGACGCGGTTCTGATTGCGGACGATGGCGTCTTTCACCAAAAAGCGCAGGGTGCCGCCTTTTTTCTCGTAACTGTCGGTGATCTTCGCTTCGAAGTGCAGTGTGTCACCCGCAAAGGCGAGCGCGTGATAGGTGAAGGTCTGCTCGCCATGCAGGATGCGGCCGAGATCGAGGCCCAGCTCCGCCAGCCATCCGAACGGATCGGGACGTTCCATCTCCAGGCAGAAGAGGAATGTGGGTGGCACGGGCAATGCGGAATAGCCCGTCGCGCGCGCGGCCGTTTCATTGGCGTAAGCAGGATCGGTTTCGCCAATGGCTTTGGCGAAAAACCGCAGACGTCCGGCTTCCACCTGCATATGGTGTGGCGGAAAGACATATCCGATAGCTTGCCTAGTCATAACGTTCATGCTGCGCGGTAGAGCGTGACGACGCAGGCGCCGCCGAGGCCCAGATTGTGCTGAAGCGCGATGCGCGCGCCCTCCACCTGCCGCGCTTCTGCTGTGCCGCGGAGTTGTTGGGTGAGCTCATAGCATTGTGCCAGGCCGGTTGCGCCAAGCGGATGGCCCTTCGACAGCAGGCCACCGGACGGATTGGTCACGAAACGGCCACCATAGGTATTGTCGCCGTCCTCGATGAATTTCTCCGCGCCTCCGTCTTCGCAGAGGTCGAGCGCTTCGTAGCTGATGAGCTCGTTCTGCGCGAAGCAATCATGCATCTCGACGACATCGAGATCCTCCGGGCCAATACCGGCCGCTTTGTAAACTTTGCGGGCCGCTTCGCGCGCCATGTCGAAGCCGACAAGCTGCATCATGTCGCGCGCCTCGAAGGTACTGGGCGTATCGGTCGTCATCGCCTGCGCGGCGATTTCCACCTTCGGCGAAATGCCGTGGCGGCGTGCGAAGGCCTCAGAGACCAGGACCGCGGCCGCCGCGCCGCAGGTCGGCGGGCAGGCCATCAGGCGCGTCATCACGCCGGGCCAGAGTGGCGGCGCGTTCATCACCGCATCTTCAGTGACTTCGGTGCGGAACAGGGCCAGCGGATTGTTCGCGGCATGGCGGCTGGCCTTGGCACGGATCTTGGCGAAGGTTGTGAGCTTTGTGCCGTAGCGTTGCATATGGGAGTGGCCCGCGCCGCCGAAATAGCGCAGCGCCAGCGGAAGATCGGCCTTGCCGACAAGCTTTTCCGTGAGCGCGTCGAAATCCACGAAAGGGCTGACGCGATCGTCGAACTGGGTGCCAAGCGCGCCAGGTTTCATCTGCTCGAAACCGAGGGCGATGACGCAATCCGCCGCGCCGCTTTCGATCGCCTGCCGCGCCAGGAACAGCGCGCTCGATCCCGTGGCGCAATTGTTGTTCACGTTGAACACCGGCACGCCGCTCATGCCGACGCGGTAGAGCGCTTTCTGCCCGCAGGTGGAATCGCCATAGACGTATCCGACATAGGCCTGCTGCACGGCGTCGTAAGCAATGCCCGCATCCGAAAGCGCCGCCTTCGTGGCGTCCGCGCCCATCTCGTCATAGGGCGCGCTCGCGCCGGGTTTGGCGAAAGGCAGCATGCCGACGCCCGCAACGATCACTTTGGCCATATCGATTGCCTTCAGAAAGTCTCGACCTCGTTGTGCCGGGCGTTTGCAGCCCAGGCGATGGCCCCGATGGGCCATGTCCCAAGTGGGGCATGGAGCGGAGCTGGCGCAGTTTTTACTGTGCAAGAACCGGAACTAAGGGAGCGACTGCCATGGCCAACTATCCAAAGCGCGAGCCGGAAACGCTTCCCGCGCGTGTGTATTACGACGACGCGCATTGGGAACTTGACCGCAGGCGCATCTGGTCCAAGGCCTGGGTGCTGGCGGGACTGGCGGCCGACCTCGCGCATACCGGCGATTATGTCACGACGACGGTTGCCGGTTATCCGATCATGGTCGTGAAGGGCGAGGACGGCGCCATACGCGCATTCCACAATGTCTGCCGTCACCGGGCCTCGCCGCTGGTCACAGAGCCGCAAGGTCATGCCGACAAACTCGTTTGTCCCTATCATAGCTGGCGTTACGGTTTCGACGGCAAGCTTCTGAACGCGCCCTCGATGCGCTGCGACAAGAGCGAATACGGCTTGTTTCCCGTGCGTTGCGAAAGCTGGCGTGGATTGGTGTTCGTATGTCTTTCCAGCGAAGCGCCGCCGGTCACGGAATGGCTGCATGACCTGTCGGGATCGGCGCTGCGCTATCCGCTGGAGAAAATGCAGCTGGCGCGGAAGTTCGCTGTCTCGGGCGACGTGAACTGGAAGACCTATGCCGACAATTACGCCGAAGCGTGGCATGTGCCCACCATCCATCCCGGCTTGAACGCTTCCATCGACATGACGAGCTACAAGATCGAGACGGTCGGCGATTCCCTGCAAATCCACTCCGCGCCCGCCAAAGACGGCGGTATCACCGACGGTCTTTGGGTCTGGAAAATGCCCGGACTGTTCGTGAACATGTACAATTGGGGCATGAACGTCGCGCAGCTTGAGCCGCTGGGACCGCGAAAGATGCGTCTGACTTATCGCTATTTGTTGACCGATCTCGAAGACTCCAAGAGCGCCAAGGAACGCGACGAGTTGATCGAGTGGGGCTATATGATCGCCAAGGAAGACTTGGCGATCTGCGCGCAGGTGCAGGCGAATTTGGAAGCGGGTATCTACAATACGGGCCGGCTCTCGCTCGTCTTTGAAAACGGCGTCATCCAGTTTCAGGATATGGTGCGCGCAGCCTATCGTGGCGCGGCACGCATCGCGGCGGAATAACGGTGTGTCCCATGTGGGCTATAGCTCGTTGGCGCGAGACCATCACAATCGCCCCATAATATGAGGGGGAAACCATGCCGCGTTCGTTGAGATCCTTGCCGTCGCTGTTGTTGCTGGGCACCGCGTTAAGTTTCCCCGTGTCGGCGTTCGCACAGAATGCTTCGTCTTCGTCTTCCGTGGAGGAGGTGATTGTCACCGCTTCCCGTCGTTCGCAGACGGTGCAAGAAGTGCCCTACAACATCTCCGCTTATTCCGGCGAAGCGCTGGCTGCGAGCGGCGTGGTGGATTTCTCCAATCTCTCGCATTTCGTGCCGGGCCTGGCCTACGTGGACACGGGCCCCGCGGTCATGGGCAACAACAACAATTTCATTCTGCGTGGGCTTAACGCCAACCAGACGATCAATGGCGGCGGCAACCCCAATGCTGCGGTTGCGCCGGTATCCACCTATATCGGTGAGGCGCCAGTCTTTTTCCCGATGCATCTAAGCGATCTTGAACGCGTGGAAGTGCTGCGCGGTCCGCAAGGAACGCTTTATGGCTCAGGCTCGCTGGGCGGCACACTGCGCTTCATGCCCAATCCACCGGAGCTCGATAGGTTCTATGCGAAAGTGACGGGTGAGCTTTCTTCCACAGACCATTCGGGTCAGCTCAATGAGAACGGGGAGGTCGTCGTCAACCTGCCGCTCATCACGGACAAGCTTGGTCTGCGGGTGGTCGCGGGTGTGGATCATGAAGCGGGCTTTATCGATGCGCCTAACTTCGTGGCGCTTGACCCAAATGGTGTTCCGGTTCCACGCGTGGCTGGCGATCCGGCGAGCGGCTTTCAGGTGCGGCCGGAGCAGAAGGACATTAACGGCTCGACAACCAATTATGTGCGCACCGAATTGCGCGCCGTGCTAGGCGACGGCTGGGAAGCGCAACTTAACTACATGCATCAGCACGATGCCGTGAAGAATCCGCAAACCATCAACGGCGGCTTTGCGGGTGGCAATCTCGATTCGAGCGACACAAGCTTCCCTGGCTCGATCTTCCCCAACGTGGCGGGTATTCCGGGCGGCGGTTTCTATCCCAATGGCGGCACGGTATTTCCGCCCACACACGGTTACGAGACAGGCGCTTATACCAATCAGCCCTATCACCGCACCGTCGATCTCGTCGATCTGGATGTGAGCGGCGATCTGGGCTTCGCCACGGTCACTTCGACCACGTCCTACTACAACAACACCGAGGATCAGCGCACCGACATCACCGGCAGCTATGAAGTGAGCGCGGCGCCGGGCACATCTAACTTCGCCTATTTTTACGGCTACTACCCGCGGATGCTTGTCGAGGATCCAGCACACTACAAGAACAGCGGCTGGTCGCAGGAAGTACGCCTGGCATCGCAAGGCACGAACGTGGTCGACTATTTGGTGGGTGGCTTTTTCTCGCACCAGAAATCCAGCGGCACCGACACGTTGGTCACGCCGGGTCTGAACGATTTCGACCAGACCGTGCTTCCGTTGATCGGCGGACCGTTCGGCCAGAATCCACAAATCCCGGATGTCACGCTGACGCGTGATCGCGGCTATGTCTTCAACGATCACGCCATCTTCGGCGAATTGACTTGGCATGTAACGCCGGCTTGGCAGATCACGGGCGGTATGCGTCATTTCTGGCAGGATTTCGGTGTGCACTACACGCAGACGCAGCCTTTTTGCGGCGCGCTCTGCGCGGCGGATCTGACCGATCCGCTGGGCACGACCAACGTGCCCGACAGCACAAGCAAGGTGCACGACAATATCTTCAAGCTGAATACGTCGTATGACTTCAGCAAGGATATGAAGCTCTACGCGACATTCTCGCAGGGCTTCCGCCGTGGCGGCGCGAACGGCCTCGGCACCGGCGGCATCTATGCCTCCCTGCCACAGTTCCTTACTTACGATCCGGATAAGTCGAACAATTACGAACTCGGCGCCAAGGGAAATTATCTTGGCCAGACGTTCACCCTGGCCGGCTTCTATGTCGGCTGGAATCACTTCCAGTTCGATGACTTCACGCCATCGCAATTTGGCGAAGTCATCAACGGCAGCAAGGCGCATTCCGCAGGCATAGAACTGGAATTGAACGGATCTTTGGCGGAAGGGCTGAACTACAGCTTCGGCTATACCTACACCCAAGCACAGATCGACAAGTCGTTCTCGGTGGCCGACCTGCCGCCCTATGCCTTGATATATGGTCTGCTGCCCGTGACCAATATTGTCGGCAACAAAGGCGACAGCCTGCCGGGCGTTCCCAAACATCAGCTCTCAGGCACGCTGGATTATACTCTGCCGGTGGGCAGCAATGGCTGGAGCGTCGATTTCCATGCCAATGCTTCGTATCGCAGCAGCACGAATTCGGCGTTCAATAAGGTCACGCAGTTCGGCAAAATATTCTACACAATGAATGGTTTTGCGATCTTCGATGCCTCTGTCACACTCGACAGCAATGCGGATTGGTCGGTGACGGCCTTTGTGAACAATATCGGCGACGAGAAGGGCATTTCGGGCGGGTTACCGGCGCCGGTGATGGGTGCGCAGCAACAATACTACTTCGTCACCCGGCCGCGGACATTCGGTTTGCGGGCCACCTATCAAACCGAATGATCGCGGACCGCGAGACAGGAGTGTATTACCGCCTGTTTTGCTATGTTGGTCGTATGACAGAAGCGATCGCGCGGGAACTGCAGCAGGCAGCGGAGAAGCTTTCCTCCGATCCGAAGGGCGCAATGGAAATTTGCCGCATGATTGTGGCTGGCCAGCCGGAGAATATCGCGGCCTGGCGCTTGCTGAGCGAAGCAGCCTTGCATATCGGTGATCACGGAGCGGCGTTGGAGGCGGCGCAGGCGGCCAGAAAATGCGATCCCACCTCCGCCGAGCTTGCTGTCCACGAAGCCAAATGCCTCGCGCTGTCCGGCGCTCGCCGCGAAGCTCTCGCATTGGCGCGCGCGCAAGCGGGAGCAGCATTGACCGCGGCGCAGCACGATACGCTGGGCACGGTCTTCAGCCTTTCCGGTGACCAGGAAGCCGCGCAGATTCATTTCGAGAAAGCTGTCGCCTTGTCGCCGGGCAATGCGGTGTTCCTCTATAACCTCGCGGCGACAGAACGCATGACGGGACATCTTGCCGAAGCTGTACGGCATTGCGACGCCGTTCTCGCGGCTTCACCTAGGGATTATCGCGCGCACTTCCTGCGCGCCGATTTGCGGGCGTGGTCTAAGGACAAAAACCACATCGAACAGATGGCGGCGCTCTTCGATCCCGCGGCAGCGGATTGGCGCGGCATGGTGCTTCTGGGATTCGCGCTGGCCAAGGAATGCGACGATCTCAGTCTGCACGACTGTGCGTTCGGTTATCTCAAAGCAGCCTCCGATCTTCAGGGCTTGCACATGCGCTATTCCGTCAATGCCGATATCTCGGCCATCGATGCCATCATCGCCGCACATTCGCATGACGCGATCGCGGCGGTCGCGCGGAAGGCGGGCGGCAAAGAGGCGATCTTTGTCATCGGGCTCCCGCGTTCGGGAACAACACTGGTCGAACGCATGCTGACCAACCATCCTGATGTCGTTTCGGTGGAAGAACCCAGCGATTTCGTGGCGGCTTTGATGGAAGTCGCGCGTACCGCCCACATACCGCCCGGCAAAGATACGCTGATCCGCGGGTCGCTTTTGCTCGATCTTGATCGTGTCGCGCAGCGCTATCTGGAGCGGGTGCGGCCGGAAGGATCGTTCCCGCGGTTCATCGATAAGTTTCCGCAGAATTATCTTTATGCTGGGCTGATCCACGCGGCGCTGCCGGATGCGAAGATTGTGTTGCTGCGGCGCGAACCAATGGATAGCTGCTTTGCGATGTATCGTGCGTTTTTCTCCGGTGCTTATCCGTTTTCCTACGATCTGGGCGAGCTTGCGCAATATTATGTGGCGTTCGACCGACTCTGTACGCACTGGCGTGCGACGCTTCCAAAGAGCGTGTTGATGGAGTTGCAATACGAAGATCTTGTCCGCAATCCCGAAAGCACAGCGCGCGAGTTGTTGGCCTTTGTGGGGTTGTCCTGGAGCGATGCCGTTGCCCAGCCGCATAAGAATGAACACGCGGCGACAACCGCGAGTGCGGTCCAGGTGCGCGCGCCGATCCATTCCCGTTCCGTGGCGAAATGGCGGCGCTACGCGCGGCATCTGGAGCCGTTGCGCGCGGCGCTCGGCAAGCTGGTCGATTAGGCGGTGGAAAGCTTGGCGGTTTCGTCCGCTGCTTCGCCCGTCGGATAGGATTCTTCCACGGGGAAATGGAAATAGCGTGGCGCCTCAGAGACCTTCTCGGGCCCGATAATCTCGTCCCACAACGCCAGTTCCTGCTTCACCGGATTTGTCCGGCATTCGGTGTTCACGTCGAACACCATAGCGCAGCGGCTCTTCTCCTCGAAGGGCTGCCATTGCGGAATGCCGACATGATTAGGGTCGCCCGTGCGCGCAAATGCGAGGAACGCGCCCTGGAATGCCGCAAGCAATGCGCGCCGTTCGGTCGTGTCGTTTTCCGCGACCAACTTGCCCCACGGAATATCAAAACTGTCGAAGACAAAAGGAAGTTCGCAAGCGTGCGGTGAGCCGAGGCGTCCTTCGAGCATGGATGTGCGCCAGTCCACACGATACATCCAGGTCCGCGGGTTGTGCCGCGCGTGACGCAAGGCCTGCTGGTCCGACATGTAGCCGAAGATGATGTCGCCGATGATGGAGCAGGCCAGTTCGCCGGGCTTCTCCTCCGGCCGGATGCGCGCATAGGTGTCGAGCACCTTGGGGCCAGCATTACCGAACAGATCCGACGCCCATTTGCGCACCACCGCTGGCGGCTTTTCGAGAAGGCCGGGGTAATAGAACTCCCAGTAGCGCATTTCGTCGCGCGTATAGCCGATCATCATATCGACATCGCCGCCCGCGCCCTTGGCCATCAGCTCGAGCGGGTCTTCAGGCAGGGCAGGACTTGGTCCGATGACCGGAATGAAGGTGCCTTCCGCCATGCCAAGCTCAGCTAACGCCCAGGCTTGCAACGCGAGCAAGTCTTTCATGCTGAGGGTCTGAAGTTCGGTGACGGTTTTCACCTTGGCTTGCTTCATCACGGCGGCGGTGATGTCTATGCCGATTTGCTCCGTACGGCCGGCGGCGGCGCCGCTCATGGCGATCATGCGCTGGAAGAGGCCTTGGGCGAGTGGCGACGCAGTGAGGTGGGACACCGAAAGGCCGCCGCAGGATTCGCCGAAAATGGTCACGTTGTCGGGATCGCCGCCAAAGGCGGCGATATTCGCCTTCACCCAGCGAAGCGCTTCGATCTGGTCGGTCAGAGACAGCGTACCGCTGTCCTGGAATTCCTTGCCGCCAACGGCGCCGAGATAAAGATGGCCGAAAATGCCGAGGCGATAATTGATGGTCACGACGACGACATCGCCCGCCTTTGCGAGCGCCGCACCATTATAGTCCTCATCGTGGCTGGAGCCGTAGAGATAGCCGCCGCCATGGATGTAAACCATCACTGGGCGCGTGGCGACTTCGATCCCCGGCGTCCAGACATTCAGTTCCAGGCAATTTTCATTGCACAGATGTTCGACGCTGCTGCCAGCCATCGCATAAGCCACGTCTTGCAACTGTGGCGCAACGGCGTGCGGCTCAAGCGCTTTGCGAACACTGGTCCAGGGCTGCTTCGGCCGCGCGCGGCGAAAGCGCCATTCGCCCGCCGTCGTCTCGGCATAGGGAATGCCGCGAAAGATATGGAGTCCATTGGCGATCTGGCCTTCGATATCTCCAAGGCTCGTTTTTGTGATCGTCATCGGTGTCCTCTTCCGCCAGGCTAGGTTAGCACTAGACATCTGCATTCCCACAGCGGCGATGGCCTGAATTGGACATGGCGATGCCCGCTTCGAAAAGGCATGTTACCGTCATGGCGGGATTTTCAGCGGCCGACGCGCGAACCGGGTGGACGGAAAGGCTGAACAGCCGACCTTTGCTCATATTGTTTCTCGTCTCGCTGGCCGGTTGCTATGGCGCGATGTCGGTTGCCGTTCTGCCGGCACTCATCGATACCTGGGTGGTCTATCTTCATATTCCGGAATCGACGGCGGGATTGATCGCCAGCTGCAATGTGCTGGGCGCGACCGTTTCGTTGGCCCTCGGAACCTGGCTGGTCAGCCGGATGCGGCTTGCGACGATCATGGCGCTAGGGTTTGCCATCGCCGCATCTGGGGACGCGGCTTCGATGTTGGCGCGGGATGCTGCGGTTCTATTGCCGATCCGCTTTCTCTGCGGCTTTGGCCTGGGCCTCATTGTGGCGGCGACGATGAACTGGATCGGGCGGCATGCGCAGGCCGATCGCGGTTTCGGTTTTTACATGACGCTGCAATTTGTTTTCACGGCGATATTGTTCGCACTTATTCCCTGGCTTGGACCGGTGGCGGGAAATGCCGCGGTTTATATTGCGCTTCTGATGCTGGCGTGCTGCACGCTCGTTTTGCTGCCGGTTCTTCTGCGTGCGGATGGAGGTGAGAAGTTGCCGACGCAGGCGGCACAATCCGGACAGGCGGCCAATGGCGCATCCTATGCGCC
>DATCFN010000123.1:0-2690 GCA_036509475.1 Rhizomicrobium sp.
TCCGCGTGCGTTACACCTGGTCCGCCATCACCAAGAATTCGGCGCATTGGCAGCAGGCATTCTCGCCCGACGGCGGCAAGACATGGGAGCCGAACTGGGAAATGCAGTTCACGCGCGCGCAATGAGCCCGAAAACAAACACTGTCGTCGAACTGCGCCAATACACGCTGAAGCCCGGACGGCACGACGAGTTGATCGCGCTGTTCGAGCGGGAGTTCGTCGAGACGCAGGAAGCGGAAGGCATCGAGTTGATCGGCACCTTCCGCGATGCGGACGATCCGGATCGCTTCGTCTGGCTGCGCGGTTTTCCCGACATGGAGTGCCGCGCCAAATCGCTTGCCGCTTTCTATGGCGGGCCGGTGTGGAAAGCGCATCGCAACGCCGCCAACGACACGATGATCGACAGCGACAATGTGCTGTTGCTGCGGCCGGCGTGGAGCGGTGCGGGGTTTAAGACATACGAGCGCGCAGAAAAGGGAATGGTGTTCGCCAACATCCACCATTTCGATGCGCCGATTGGCGAAGATGTAATCACCGTGTTCCGCGATCATGCCGCGAACGCGCTCGCGGCCTGCGTCACCGAACCGGCGGAGAATACTTTTCCGGCGTTGCCGGTACGCGCGGGCGAAAATGTATTCGTCACCTTCGCGCACGCCGCAGTGTCAGCGCCGTCCAGCCTGGCGAGGCAGATACAGAAAAGTGAAACGTTGCGTCTCATCCCCACGGCGCAATCGCGTTTGTAGTCACCTCCCCCTTGCGGGGAGGTCGGAGAGGTGAATAGCGACAGCGTATGAACCGATCCGGGTGGGGGACGGTGCTTGTAATCTGGAGCGGCCCCCCACCCGAAATTTGCAAAGTGCAAATTTCGGCCTCCCCACAAGGGGGAGGCAATTGGATTTCGTGAAGTTTGCTCTGTTCGCGAGCAGCGTAATGTCATTAATCTGCCTCGGGGGGAATTGCCGATGCAGAGTCTGTTGCCGCTGGCCGAACAGATCGCCGAACGCCTGAAGGCGCGGGGCGAAATGATTGCGATCGCGGAATCCTCCAGCGGCGGGTTGCTGTCGGCGGCGCTGCTCGCCATCCCCGGAGCCTCCGCCTATTTCATTTCCGGCGCCGTCGTTTACACGCCCAAGGCGCGCGCGACGTTGATGGATCTCGACCGCGAAAGCGTGCGCGGCATGCGCTCGGCCAGCGAGCCTTATGCGTTGCTGCTGGCGCGCACGGCGCGCGACCGTTTCGGCGCGACATGGGGATTGTCCGAGACCGGCGCGGCGGGGCCGACCGGCAATCCTTATGGCGACGCGGCAGGCCACACCTGCATCGCGCTGGCCGGTCCGGCCGAACGCGCGATCACACTGGAAACCGCCAGCGAAGACCGCGCCGCCAACATGCGCGCGTTCGCAAAAACGGCGCTGGAATTGCTGCTGGGGGCAATCGCATGACCGCATTCCGCAACATCGATCTTCCCGACATCCAGATACGCGCTGCTGTTGAAGGCGAAGGGCCGCTGGTCGTGATGGTGCACGGCTTTCCTGAAAGTTGGTTTTCCTGGCGCCATCAGATCGGCCCCGTCGTCGAAGCCGGGTTCACCGCTTGCGCCATCGACGTGCGCGGCTATGGCGGTTCCGGCAAGCCGCCGGCGGTTGCGGATTATGCGATGGAGAAAATCATCGGCGACGTCGCCGGCGTGGCCGAAGCCCTCAGCGATGACGGCAAAGCCATTCTCGTCGGCCACGATTGGGGTGCGCCGATTGTCTGGAACACGGCGCTGGTGCGGCCGGATCGCGTGCGCGCCGTCGCCGGATTGTCGGTGCCTTATGTCGGACCGCCGACATGCTCGTTCCGCGACATTTACGAAGCGGTTTTCACCAAGCGGGGAAAATTCTTCTATCAGCATTATTTTCAGGACGAAGGCATCGCCGAAGCGGAGGCCGAGGCGGATGTGCGCCGGTTCCTGCGCCGCTTCTATTACGCGATCAGCGGCGACGCGCCGGATGGCACATGGCCGACGGACAAGGTCGTGGGCGATACGCTGCTGCATCGCCTGCCGGATCCCGATCCGTTTCCCGGCTGGCTGCACAAGGATGGGTTCGGCTATTTCGTTTCGGAATTCACGCAGAGCGGTTTTCGCGGGCCGATCAACCGCTATCGCAATCACGACCGCGACTTCGAATATCTGAAGCAGTTCGCGGACCGGAAAATCCACCAGCCGTCGCTGTTCATCGGCGGCAGCCGCGATCTGGTGCTGACCATGTTCGGCAAGACGGATTTTCTGACGCCGATGCGCGAACATCTCACGGATTTGCGCGGCGCCGATATCCTCGAAGGCTGCGGACATTGGACGCAGCAGGAACGGCCCGACGACGTAAACGCGCGCCTTATTCCTTGGCTAAAAAGCCTCTGACTTGCGCGTAAGAAACCCTCACGCCTTTTCGGGCGGCGCGGTGGATTTCGTCTTTTTCATGTTTCGGACAGCCCGCTCGGTTCAGGCGTTGGGCTTTTTCGTCTTGTGCAGCGGATTGGGCGCGGCGGGTGCGACACCGGTGCGCCGCTGCTGCTCGGCGGGAATCGGCTTCAGGCCCTTGGTTTCATTGCCGGAAACGACTTCGGAGCGCTGCGGTGCGCGAACAGGTGTTTTCTGGGTCTCCATTATTAGCCTCCTGAAGATCGGGTTTCGGACGATCTAGAACG
>DATCFN010000124.1:0-5958 GCA_036509475.1 Rhizomicrobium sp.
GGCGCGTGGTGCCGCATCCATGCCGAAAAGAAGATGGGCCGCGAAAGCATGGCGCAGCTGCATGCCGTAGCGCTCAAGATGCTGGGCCTCAACAATGAAGTGTCGCTGTTCGAGACGCGCATGGCGCGTGAGCAACGCACGGCGGCGCTGATCGCACGGCAGCGCGGCCTGCGTTTGCCCTGCATTCCGACGGGCTTCGACGGCTTGTGCTGGGCCATCATCGGCCAGCAGATCAATGTGAAGTTCGCAGGCTCGTTGCGCCGCGAGATCATTGCGCTGGGCGGCGAGAAGGTCGGCACGATGATGGCGCATCCAACGCCGGAACGCGTGCTCGATATCGGCGCCGCCGCTCTGACCAAGCGCCGCTATTCGCGCTCCAAGGCGGACTATCTGATGGGCGCGGCGAAAGAGGTGGTCGAAGGCCGTCTCGATGTTGAAGCCTTGCCGGATGGTTCGGCCAAGGCGGCGGAAAAGAAACTCACGGCCATCCGTGGCGTCGGCACATGGACGGCGCGGTATGTGATGATGCGCGGCGGTTTTGCGGATGCCGCGCCGGTCGGCGACAGCGCACTGGCGACGGCGCTCCAGAAGTTGCACGGTCGCGACGAGCGTCCCGAACACGAAGAAGTCGGCAAGATGATGCTGGATTTCGCGCCGCATCGCAGCCTAGCCACCATGCATTTGTGGACCAGCCTGAAGGATGCGGCATGACATCCGAAAAGCGCTACTGGGCGCCGATCGAATCGCGCTTCGGAAAGTTCGCGGCCTGGGTGGACGAGAAGGGCAGGCTGTTGCGCTTCAACCTGCGCGACAAGGGCGCGGAACATATCGATCCCTTCGCCGAACGCAGCGACAAGGCTTTGAAAGGCGTTCAAAAGCAGGTCGCTCAATACGATGCCGGCAAGCGGCAGGATTTCGATTTCGAGCTTCGTATGGAAGGCCCGGATTTTCACCGGAAAGTCTGGGACGCGCTGCTCAAGATTCCATTCGGCACCACAACAAGTTACGGCGTCATCGCGAAGCGGGTGGGTTTTCCGACGGCGGCGCGCGCGGTCGGCATGGCGAACGGCGCCAATCCCATCGCGCTCGTCGTGCCCTGTCATCGCGTGATCGGCAGCAACGGCACGCTGACCGGCTATGGCGGCGGCCTACCGATGAAGAAGGCGCTTCTGGAACACGAAGCACGCGTCGCGGGCCATCCCGTGGATCTGTTCTCTAGATAAGCCCTTCGGTCGCGCCGCTCTGCGCAGTCATGCCGAGTGCGATCTCGCGCAGGCTGTGACGCGGACTGGCCGCAAGCGCCGCGATCATGTTGCCACGTGTGGGTTCCGGCGCGCCCGCGAGCGCTTTGGTAAACCAGTGTGCGGCATCGGCGATTTCGCCCTCAGCCGCCAGCATGGTGCCGTAATTGTAAGCGCCGCGAAAATATCCGCCCTCTGCCGACTTGCGATACCAGGCGCGTGCCAGCGAGGCGTCGCGCGCAACGCTCCAGCCTTCTTCGTAACAGCGCGCGACCAGATTCATCGCGCGGACATGGCCCTGTTCGGCGGCGCGCCTGTAGAGCACGAACGCCCAATCCACATCGCGCGCCACGCCGTTGCCGTCGAGATAGAGGTGGCCGAGATTGTATTGCGCCCATGCATCGCCCGCTTCTGCGGCAACCGTGTAATGACGAGCGGCTTCGGCGAAATCCGGCGCGATACCCCAACCGCCTTCAAGGCAGCGGCCCAGCATGTTGTGGGCGTCGATGTTGTTCGCTTCGGCGGCCTGTTTGAACCATGCGAAGGCGGCGGCTTCGTCCCGGGCGGTACCTTCCCCTGCCAGCAGCATGCGGCCGAGCCGGACTTGCGCGTCCGCCAGTCCGCTGTTGGCGGCCGCCATGACCCACGGCGCGGCCCGTGCCGGATCGCCGGAAAAAATCCTGCGCAACTCGGCGTCGCTCATCATGGACAGCGCCGCGACGCGCCATGCATCGCCGTCTGAGAAGGGCGCGTTCACATCGCCGTCCATTTGCGCACAAGATTGTGGTAGGCGGCCGTGAGCCGCAGGATCGCGGGACTGTCCGCAGGCTGGCTTTGCGCCAGTTCCGCGATGGAGCGGTCGATGTCGAACAGTACGGTCCGCTCGCTGTCTTCCTGGATGAGGCTCTGCACCCAGAAGAAAGAGGCGAGGCGCGTGCCGCGCGTCACCGGCGCCACGCGATGCAGGCTCGTCGCCGGATAGAGAATGCAATCCCCGGCCGCGAGCTTCACGGCATGGGCGCCATACGTGTCTTCGACCAGCAATTCGCCGCCGTCATAATCTTCCGGCGCGCTCAGGAAGAGCGTGGCGGAAATATCGGTGCGAATGCGCAGCGCCGTGTTCGGGACCTGGCGGATCGCATTGTCGATATGCGCGCCGAAGGTCATGCCGGTTTCATATTTGTTGAACAGCGGTGGGTAGACGATGCGGGGCAGCGCCGCCGACATGAACAGCGCGTTGCGCTCCAGCGCGCGCGTGATGATGCCGCCCAGCTCGCGCGCCTCGGCGCTGTCTTCCGGAAGTTGCAGATTGGTTTTCACCTGCGCCGATTGCGGGCCGGCGGTCACGCGTCCATCCACCCAGGCCGCACCTTCCAGACGTTCGCGGATCTGCGCGACGTTTTCGGGCGAAATCAGCCTGGGTATCTGGATCAGCACGTGCGTTTCACTCAGTAGTTGACGAGAGCGGAGATGGTGAAGGTGCGTCCGGCGCCCGGTACGACGTGGTTTTCAATCGCCGACGAGAAGTAGGAATTGGCATAGTAGAACTTGTCGAAGAGGTTGTAGCCGTTGAGCTGCAATTCGATGTTGTCGTTGATCTTATACGCTGCCATGCCGTCGAATGTCACATAAGACGGGACATGGAAGGACTCGTCGTTGGCCAGTTTGAACGCCGCGCGCTGGCCGAGATAGTTCGCGCCCGCGCCGAGTTTCCAGCCGCTTGTGAAATCATACACCGTCCAGAGATTCGCCTGATTGCGCGCGGTGTTGGGCACCGGCCCTTTGAGGTCCGTTCCGAACAGGCCCATCGAGCGCCCGTCGAGATAGGTATAGCCCGCAGTGATTTCCCAATTCGGCGCGATATAGCCGGTCAGGTTCGTCTCGAAACCGTTTTCGCGCTCTTCGCCGGCGAGCGACTGCAGGCCGGGATTGAGCGGGTCCGCGATGCGGGCATTTTCCATGACGGTGTTGAACACCGCGCCGGTAAGCGACAGCGTGCCGTCGAGCAGCAATGTCTTGCCGCCCAGTTCGTAGGTGTGATCTTTCTCCGGCGCCAGGTTGGCAGTGCGCGCCGAGAGCGACAGGTTTTCCGCCGACGGATTGAACGAGGTGCCGTAGGACAAATAGATGCTCGAATTTTCGTCCGGCTTGTAAACCAGCGCGGCGCGCGGGCTCAGGAAGAAATCGGTGTGCTGAAACGATTGCGCCTTGATGGATTCGTTGAAGCTCGCGTCGAAACGATCCCAGCGCAACGCGCCGACCAGGCTCCAGTGATCGCCGTAGGAGATCGTGTCCACGGCGTAGATTCCCGTGGTGTCGGCTTTGGTATCGGGAAGTTGGCTAACCGCGGTTTGATGGCCGGGGAAGGCTTCCTGCGGATCGGGATCGATCAGCGGCGTCGGCAGGATCTGCGTGTCCTGATTCACATAGCGGACGAGATCGGACTCTTCGTGGTCGAGTTCGATGCCGGCGACCAGCACATGGCTGAAGGGGCCGGTGTCGAATCTCATCGTGGCATCGGTTTCGTTCATCAGTGTTTTCACCGTGCCCGATGCGCTCGGCCGGTCGCGCACGACGGAGATGTCGGCCAAGGGTTCTCCCGGAATCGGTTGCAGCGGATTAAACGTCGAGACCGGAGATTCACCTGCCGCGCCGGAGCAGACGGGGCCGCCCGCAAACGGCGCCGCGCCCGGATAACAATTCGCCGTGCCATAGATCGGTGAGGTCTGGCGTGTGTTGAAATAGTAGTTGCCCCAACGCGCCTTGTCGGTGATCGAAAAATTGCTGCTGAAGTCGTGGCTGATCGTGCCGGTGAGGACATCCACGCGCGACTTCTGGCGGTCGTCCGCGGGCAGGCCGAAATACGCGTCATGGGAGATCGGTGCGGGTTCGCCCAACAGGAACGGCACGCCGAAATCGGGGACGTTGTCTTCCGACTGGTGCAGGTAGCTCACGGTGATGGTGGTCGGCTTGTCGATTCCGAAGGCGACCGACGGCGCGAAGCCCCAGCGCACCGTATGATCGTGATCGCGGCCCTCGTAACCGGCTGTCATGTCCATCGCGTTGATGCGGAACGCGGAGTCGTCGTTGATGATGTAGTTCATGTCGACGGTGCCGCGCAGCTCGTTATTCGTGCCGGCGGTGAAGATGCCGCTCATGATCGGATAGAGCTGCGGGGTTTTGCTGACCTGGTTGATCACGCCGCCCGTCGAGCCGCGGCCGAACAATGTCGATGCCGGGCCTTTGTAGACCTCAACCGCTTCGTAATTGAAGGAATCGCGCGTGTAGAAGCCGGTGTCGCGCAAGCCGTCGAGGAAGAAGTCGTCGCTCGCGGAAAAACCGCGCAGATTGACCGTATCGCCATGCGCGCCGCCCTCTCCGGAATTGAGGGTAATGCCCGGCACGTTTTTCAACGCGTCTTCGAGCGTGGTTGTGCCTTGCTCCTGAATAACCTGCAGCGGCACGACGTTGATGGACTGCGGCGTGTTGAGGATTTTCTCCGGCATCTTGTCGAGTTCCGAGCGCCGCGCCGTAACGTTTACCGTCTCAATGCCGCTCGCGCCGTCGACGCTGGCCGCCAGCGTCTGACCGAAGGCGCCGGTGACGCTGACCAAAGACGTGACGCCAAAGCCGGCGAGCCCAAGCGCAAAACGGCCGCGCGGGCCAAACTCGATTTCCATAACAACAGCCCCTAAGGTGAATTTGATAATCGTTCGCAACTGGGCGGACAATTGCCGGAACTGCGCAGCGTGTCAATGAGACTTACTCGCAAATTTCGAGGTGCAGCATGGCGGTCGATATGACCGGGTGCAGAAGCGACTCAGTCTAAGTTGGCGTTAGAAAATTGGGGGAATCACCATGACCGTCCTGACACCCGTACTCGCTCTGGTCACCTGGACCTTGATCGTCTGGATCTGGATGTATGCCGTTCGCATCCCCGCGATGAACGCTGCCAAGCTCGACCCGCAAAGCGCCCGTTTTCCGGGATCGCTGAATGTTCTGCCGGATCATGTCCGGCAGGTTGCGGACAACTACAACCACCTTTTGGAACAGCCGGTCATCTTCTATGCACTGGTCTTCTATATCTATCTGGCTGGAACGGTCGATTCGCTGGCGATCACCCTGGCCTGGGCCTATGTGGTCCTGCGGGTGGTCCACTCTCTTATCCAATGCACCATCAACCGCGTGCCGTTGCGCTTCACGGTTTTCGCCCTTTCGACCCTTGTTTTGATGGTCCTGGCGGTCCGGGAAATCGTAGCCTTCGCCTAGGGTTGCCGCTCTCTGGGTCCGCTCGCGAAATATCATTTCGCGGGGGTTGACCCGTTAAATTCACCCTTCTATATAGCCGCACCTTCCAGGGCAGGCCGTCTGCGCTTTTCGCGCAAAAACGCTGTTGGGAAGCCAGTTTGAAAGCGTGAGACCACGCGACTCGGGCAACTGCCCAAGTCCTCCGTGATCGAAGGGGCAGGCCAATGTGGCCCGCGCCCCGAAATGTTGTTTCGCCGCGTCCGCGGCAAAAAAACGGGAAGACGAATGCCGACGATCAATCAGTTGATCCGCAAGGGCCGCCAATCCAATCCGGGCCGCAACAAGGTTCCGGCTCTTCAGGGCTCGCCGCAAAAACGCGGCGTGTGCACGCGCGTCTATACGACGACGCCGAAGAAGCCGAACTCCGCGCTGCGCAAGGTTGCCAAGGTGCGCCTGACCAACGGCTTCG